>DASTIQ010000054.1 GCA_035717485.1 Thermoanaerobaculia bacterium
GATCTCGAGGAGATCACCGGCGACTCGGTGACCTCGGTTCGAGGCTACTTCGTCTCCACGATGCTCAACGGGGACTAGACGACCGTTCGATTTCAAGGCTCGAGCAAGATGAAGGACGGGAAGTTCGTCAGCGGCGCGGGCACCTGGACCTACATCAGCGGCACCGGAAAGCTCAAGGGCATCAAGGGGAAGGGGAAGTACAAGGGCACTCCTAACGCGGACGGGAGCGTTTCCTACAAGGTCGACGGAGAGTACCAGCTGCCCTAGCGACCCGGCGCTGACTTCCGCCCTCGACGGCGGAAAACACCCCGAACCGGCACCGGCTCCTGCGGTCGCGAGGAGCCGGTGAGTTCGGGGGCGAAGAGGAGCTGCGCCGACGCGCTGCGCGGTTTTCGCCGGCGTCAGGGCTGCTTCTTTTCTCCCGTCGTGGTCGTGGCCGCGGGAGCGGTCGTCGTCGGAGCGGCGGATGCGGCGGCGGCAGGCGTCGCGAAGATCTTGACTTTCGTCGCCGTCCACGTCTTTCCCTGGACCCGGTAATGAACCGTCGACATCGCGCCGTCCGCGATCGTCCCTTCCACCTTCGTCCTATCGTCCATCGAGAACGAGTGCGACCGTCCCTTCTTGTCGGTCACGGTGAAGGTCTTCGCCGCGCCGTCGTACTGGGAAACCGCGCCGTGAACCCGATGGCGGAACTTGGCGAGCATGGGGGAGAAGAAGTTCTCCTCGTCCCCTCCGCCGCAGGCGACGGCCCACAGGCCGGCAAAGGCGAGAACGGCCAGGATGGCTCTCCGGGTTCGCATATTTTCTCCTTCCGATTGCCGAGCAACGTATTCCTCGGGCAGGCAAGGGTCAAGTCCTGCGCCGACTTCATCCCGGCGATCCGCGGGCACGACGACGCTCTTCGTTTCGCTTCGGCATCCTCCTCGTTGATGCATTCCGCCGCGGCGGCGAGTCCGGCGAGAGAACACGATGGTCGGGCTGGATCGGGCGCCGAGGTTACGTGTTGATCGTCGGGGACGCGCGCGAGCGGAAGACGCCTCTCACCGCAGAGCTTGAACGAGCCGAAATCCTCGTGCGACGCCTCTCGAGGCGCCGGTGAAGGAATCCCGCCATGGGGCGCCCGGCCGGGGACGCGGCGTTAGTGGTTCGTGGGCGTCGCGGTCGACGACGGCGGCGCCGCCGACCCGAGATCGCTGCGGACGGCCGGCGGGAGCTTGTCCGCGTTCTTCACCAGCACCGTCACCTGCCAGATCTGGGTCTCCGTGAGGCTGCCCTTGAATTCCGGCATGCCCGACATTCGGATCCCGTTCTCGACCTTCCAGTAGGTTTCCCACTCCTCGTCGTCGGTCACGCCCTTGCCCTGGAAGAGCGGCGGCGGAGGCGGAAACATCCCGCGGGCGATCGAGCTCCGGTCCATCCCCGGCAGCGTGTGGCACACGGCGCAGTTGTCCTTGTAGACCCTGGCCCCGGCGAGGAGGTTCGCATCGTCGGCCGGCACCTGCGGCTTCGGATGCGGAAGCTTGTTCAGATAGGCGTGGAGACCCATTCGCGCGAACGTCTTTTCGAACGGCATCGGAGGAGCCGACGCGGCAACGGGCGCGCGCCCCGACGCGAAGTACCAGTACGCGCCCCCCGCGGCCAGCAACCCGGTCAGCACGATTCCGAGAACGAAGCCTTTCAGCATCACGGCGACTCTATCTCAGCCGGGGCGAGTCGGCGGCGGCCCCCACCGGGTGAAACGACGTCGAGGTCTCCGCGGCCGCCGTCGCCCCGTGCCGCCGAACGCCGTTGCCGCCAGTCGGCCGACGGAAACCCGGGATCGCGCCGCGCCCGCGAGCCGTTTCCAATTCTCGCCGTTCAGCCGCGAGACGCCGGGCGGGTCGTTCGCGCCGCGCCCGAAGCGCGGCTTTCCTTCGTGCGGTTCGGATTGAGCGTCACGGTCACGCATCCGGAGAACGCCAGGAGCAGGATCGCGAGAAGGACCTTCGGGAGTTTCGTGCGATCAGGGTAGCACGTCTGCCGGCGCGGGCTTCGGTCAGGGACGGCATTGGCGACGGAACGCCGTCACGAATCGCACGGTACGCGAATTGCTCTTCGAATCGCAGGAGGTGCCATGAAGAGCACTATCGATGATCCGGAAGTCCACGACAAAACGAATCCCGATCCCATCACCGGTGAACCCGGTTCGCACCCGCTCGGAACGGGCGCCGGCTCCGCCGGAGGCGCGGCGGCGGGAGCCGCCATCGGCGCGGCCCTCGGCGGACCGGTGGGCGCGGTGGCGGGCGGCGTGATCGGCGCGGTCGCCGGGGGCGGCGCGGGACACGCGATCGCGGAAGGCGTCAATCCCACGGTCGAAGAGGCGTACTGGCGGGAGAAATACGCCACGCGCCCCTACTACCGGTCCGGCACGCGCTTCGAGGACTACCAGCCCGCTTACCGATACGGTTGGGAGAGCGCCGCGAGTCCCGCGTACAAGGGGAAGAAATTCGAGGACGTCGAGTCCGATCTCGGCCGCGGCTGGGAGAAGGCGAAGGGAACGAGCCGCCACACCTGGGACGACGCGAAGATGGCGACCCGGGACGCGTGGTACCGCGTCCGCGGCGAGAAGTAACGGGTCACGTCTTCCGGGGGCCGGCGGGGCCCCCGTCTCTATTCTTCATTCTTAGGCTCCCCGCCGCCGGCGAAAATCGATCACCCAGTGGAGCCTCCACGTCTTTCCGGCGTCGGACGAGCGCGAGCTTTCCCAGTGCGCGGAATCGGGCGTGATCTCCGACCACGTGAGGCGCGACCGAACGGGCTTCCCGTCGGTTTCCGTCCATTCGCCGAAGAGGTCGATCTTCCCGTCGCGGAAGACGCCCTTCCACACGTGGAAGCGGCCGGGCTCGAGGCTGTCGGTCCACGTGTGCTCCCACTCGCGCGTCTCGCGGTTGAAGGCCCGCAGGCCGAGACCCTGGAGCTTCCCGCCGTGGTAGATGCCTTCGAAATGCTCGACGAAGATCTTTCCGTCGAGCGCCCGGGACGCCGTCAGCGACCCCGGAGCCTCCGCCCAGCCGTTCTCCGAGGGAACCCGGCAGATCGCGGACCACTCTCCTTCCAGGAAATCGAATTCACGCCCCGCGTCCACGGCGGCGCGATCGTCTTCTCTCGTCATCGTGCTCATCGCCGTGCTCCTATCGGGCAACCGAGAAATCCACGATCGCCGCGGTCGTCTCCCAGGCCATGCCGAGCCTTCCGCCCGAATCCGTCATGTCCAGGAAAGAGATCGTGAACTGGTCGACGGAATGCTCGAGGCGCGAGACCGCCATCGGGGCTCGAACGACGTCGAACTTCGGGTCGTAACCGAACGATCCCCACATCGCGATCTTTTCGTTCGGGTCGTACTTGTCCTGGGTCTTCTGTGTCGACAGGACGAGAGTCCAGCCGGACTCCTTCAGCTCGACCAGGACGTCGTAGGTACCGGGCGGCAGCGTCTTCCCGCCGATGACGAGGGGGACCTCGGTGGAGAGCTTGGTCGTCGGCCCGGCGCCGGCCCTCCACACGGGAGCTCCGGCGTTCACTCCTTTTCCGTAGTCCGCTCCGGAGCCGAAGATGTTCTTGCGGCCGCGAAGGATCGGTCGGCCGTAGTCGACCTCGATCCACTTCCCGCCGGGATACTGGGGGGCGCCTCCGCTCGGGCCGGCCGTCCACGATCCTCCGACCTGGGTCGAGGCCGTGCCGCGGGGAGAGAGCGGTTTCGCCGGCTGCTGCCCCCGGGACGTGGCGGCCAGGGAAGCGAGTCCCAATCCCAGAAGCGTCGCTGTCTTTGCTTTCATTTTTCCTCCTTCACGCGCGAGTCCGTGGCGATCCAGTTCACTTCCCAGGTTTTTCCGCCGTCGTCCGAAAACGCCTGCTCGAAGCGGCATGAATCCGGAGTGAGCTCCCTCACGACGAACCGGACGAGGACGGCCCGGCCGCCGAACGTCTCCTGGTCGTAGAACTCGCCCCGGCCGTTCCTGAACTCGCCGACCGTCGGCTGGCTCAAGGCGCCGGTCGCGCCGTTGGCGAAGTTGAGGCTCCACTGGTGCGACCGCGGATCGTAGAGGCGCAGGCTCAGGCCTTCGAAGTGACCCTCCGGGCCGTCGACTTCGAGCTCCACGAGGTTGGCGCGGCCGTCCCACACTTTTCGCACGACGGTCGTTCCCTCGTAATCGACCCACGTCGTGGATCCGGTGAGCGGGTGGAGGAGGCGCGACAGGTGCGTCGTCCACCGGCCGATTTCGAAATCGAAATCGTGCCGGCCGTCGCGCGGAACCGCGGGGCTTCCGGCCCTGGCGGGGTTCTGCGCGAAGAGGCAGAGAGGCAGCAGAACGGCGGCGAGGACCAGGCGGGCTCTCACGGGAGCCACCGGAGCCGGCAACGGCGGGTCGGGCGGAGGACCACGAATTCCGGATCGCCCCGGAGCAACCCGGAAGCCGACAGCCCGCGCGCCGCGCGCTCCGCGAGCAGCTCGAATGTCGAAAGGGTCGATTCGTTCTCGAGGATCCCCATCCACACGAGAAACGGGCCGTCCGTCCGGACGGGGAGCCGGGGAAAGTTGTTCGGCACGTCGAGCGTCTCGAGCACTCCCGCCTCGCGGAGGCCCGCCGCCCGGTATCCGGCGAACGCCGGCTCGGCGCGCGCGGCCAGCGCATCGACCTGGCCGGCCTTCGCCGCGAAGATCTGCGCCACGACGATGCCGCGGGCGCCCGGCGTCTCCCGCACGGGATCGACGGCCGGCAGAACCGGGATTCCGCGAGCCGGATTCAACGGCCGAAGGAGAAGCACGTCGTCGTTGTCGACGATGATGGCGTTCATCGTCGCGCGGTGCTCCTTCCACAGAGGCCCGTCGTAGAAGGCTCCGTTGACGGCGGCCCGTTCGTCCATCGAATGAAAGCCCCGAATCCAGGTGAAATGCGCCGGCTCGTCTCTTTCGAGGAACTGGCCGAACGCGATCGCCCCGAGCTGCTCGAAGGCCTCCGGAAAGAAGCTCTCGAAATAGTCGGCGAAATGCTGCCGCTCTCCCTCCTTGATCGTGTACCGGCGGAATTCGACGACGGGAAAGTCCTTCAGGTGCGCGACGGCGCTCATCGAAGGATCGACCCCCGCGGTCACGGCCGTTCCTCCGGTCGTCATCGCGCAGGCCGCTCCGAGGAGAAGTCCGATCGCGATTCGAAGAGCCGTCGATCGTCTTCCCGCGGACCCTGGCGGAGATTCCCGATCCGACGCGCGTTCCATCCGCCGCCTCCCTCCGTGCTCACGAGAGTCACCGCGCCTTGTCCTCGTTGACTCGCGTCTGATCCGTGATCCAGTTGACCTCCCAGGTCTTCCCGCCGTCTTCGGAGAACGACTGCTCGAAATGGGGCGTGCCCGAGTTCATGTTCGTCCAGACGTACCGGCAGAGGATGCTTCTTCCGTTCAACGTGTCCTGGGCGTAGAACTCGCCCCGCCCGTCCCTGAACTCGCCGACCTGCGGCGGGACCACCGTGCCGTCCTTGCTGTTGGCCCAGTAGAGGCTCCACTGGTGGCTCACCGGGTTGTAGGTGCGGAGCGTCAGGCCTTCGATGTGTCCCGTCGGACTGTCGAGCTCGACCTGGTCGAACTGCGCGCGGCCGTCCCAGACCTTCACGCAGACGCCGCTCCCTTCGAATTCGATCCAGTCCTGGGATCCCGACAGGGGATGCTGCAGGCGCTTCAGGTGGAACTTCCAGGCGCCGAGCAGCGGGTCGAAATCGTGCTGTCCATCCCGTTGGACGGCGGCCGCGGGAATCGCCGTGGCGGCGGCCGCCGGCTTCTGCTGCGCGAGCCCGCGGACGGCCGGGATGGCGAAAACCAGTCCGCCGGCGAGGAGATAGGGTCGAACGTCTCTCATCGGTTCCTCCCGGCACATCTTTCCGCGTCGACAGGTACACGGCAATATCCATTTGTTGTCGATTCGACATGACCATTATGATTTCCGGAATGAAGCGCGCGTCACCCGCTCTGGTTCCCGCGATCCCGATCGACCGCTCCTCGCCGGCGCCCCTGTATCGCCAGCTCTACGACGGCTTCCGGAGCGCGATCCTCGATCGGCGGCTGCGGGCCGGCGAGCGCGTTCCGTCGACCCGGACGCTCGCCGGGGAGCTCGGAATCTCGCGTCTTCCGATCGTCAACGCGTTCGAGCAGCTCGTCGCCGAGGGATATTTCGAGAGCGGAGTCGGCTCGGGAACGTTCGTCGCGAACGTCTCCGCGAGGACCGCCTCGACCCCGGGTGAAAGACGGCGCCGCGCGGCGGGGAGCCCGCGCCGGAAGGCCGTCTCCCGGGATTCCGATTTTCTCCGGCGGGGAACGGATCCGTGGCTGGGAGGGCGCGGAGCTTTTCGCGTCAGCCAGCCCGCGCTCGACCGGTTTCCGTTCCCGGTCTGGGCGAGGCTCGTCGGACGGCACGCCCGGGAGATGCGCGGCGTCCCCGCTCGTCTGAGCTACGGCGATCCGATGGGCGATCGTGCCTTTCGCGAGGCGGTGGCGACGTACCTGCGAAGGGCGAGGTCCGTTCGATGCGAGGCGGACCAGATCATGGTCGTCGCGGGCTCGCAGCAGGCCCTGGACCTCACGGCCCGCGTCCTCCTGGACCCCGGCAGCGAGGTCTGGGTGGAAGAGCCCGGCTACCTCGGCGTCCGCGACGTCCTGAGGCTTCGGGGCGCGGAGCTCGTTCCCGTTCCGGTCGATTCCGAGGGCCTGAACGTCGCGGCCGGCGTCGAACGGAGCCGGCGGGCGCGCGCCGCCTACGTCACACCGTCGCACGAGTACCCGCTCGGAATGACGATGACGCTTTCGCGCCGGCTGGAGCTCCTCGACTGGGCGCGCCGGAGCGGGGCGTGGATCATCGAGGACGATTACGACAGCGAGTACCGCTACGAGAGTCTGCCGATCGCTTCGCTCCAGGGACTCGACCGCGATTCGCGCGTCATCTACATCGGAACGTTCAGCAAGGTCCTCTTTCCGGCCCTGCGGGTCGGGTACATCGTCGTCCCGGAAGATCTCGTTTCCCGATTCGCGGCCGTCCGCGCCGTCTCGGACGATTTTCCGCCCCTGTTCGTGCAGTCGGTCCTCGCCGAATTCCTGTCGGGGGGCCATTTCGCGCGGCACGTCCGGCGGATGCGCGCGCTCTACCGGGAGCGCCGCTCGGCGCTCGTCGAAGCGATCGAGGAGGAGCTCGGCGATTCCCTGAGCGTCGTCGGGGGCGAGGCGGGAATGCATCTCGTCGCCGTCCTCCGGAAACGCGGAAAAGATCACGAGTGGTCGTTGCGCGCCGCCCGCGCCGGCGTCTGGGCGATGCCCCTTTCGTCCTGCTATTTCGGAAAAGCGACTCGTCAGGGGTTCGTGCTCGGATTCAGCGGGACGGACGTTCCGGAGATCCGCGCGGGCGTCCGGGGCCTGAAGACCGTGATGGGGCGCTGACGGCCGAAACGACCGGGAATTGGCGGTATTCTTCCGCCCCATGACCCTCCCCGCCGGTTCGCGTCTCGGTCCCTATGAGGTGTTGTCCCCGATCGGCGCCGGGGGCATGGGCGAGGTCTACAAGGCGCGCGACACCCGGCTCGAACGCGTCGTCGCGGTCAAGGTCCTCCCCACCGATCTCGCCGCGACCCCGGAGCTCAAGGCCCGCTTCGAACGCGAGGCGAAGGCCGTCTCCGCCCTTTCGCACCCGCACATCTGCGCCCTCTACGACGTCGGAAGCGAAGGCGGCGTCGAGTACCTCGTCATGGAGTACCTCGAGGGGGAGACGCTCGAGGACCGGATCGGCAAGGGCCCTCTTCCCGTCGAGCAGGTCCTGAAGCTCGGGACCCAGATCGCCGACGCGCTCGAGCGCGCGCACCGCCAGGGGATCGTCCACCGGGACCTCAAGCCCGGGAACGTCATGCTCACGCGCTCCGGCGTGAAGCTCCTCGACTTCGGGCTCGCGAAATCCCTCGCTCCCGCCTCCGGGCTCCGCGACGACGCTCTCTCGTCGCTCCCGACCTCGGCGGAGCCGTCGCGGCTGACGGAGCGCGGCACGATCATGGGGACGTTCCAGTACATGTCCCCCGAGCAGCTCGAGGGGAAAGATGCCGACGCGCGGAGCGACATCTTCGCTCTGGGCGCCGTCCTCTACGAGATGGCCACGGGAAAGAAGGCGTTCTCGGGAACGAGCCGCGCCTCGCTGATCTCGTCGATCCTCCGCGACGAGCCGCGCCCGATCTCGGCGGTCGTGCCGATGACGCCTCCTGCGTTCGACCGGGTCGTCAGGACCTGCCTCGCCAAGGACCCCGACGATCGATTCCAGACCGCGCACGACGTCAAGCTCCAGCTCGAGTGGATCGCGGAAGCCGGATCGCCGGCGGGCGCGCCCGCCGTCGTCGTCTCGCGCCGGAAGAGCCGCGAGCGGCTCGCGTGGATCGTCGCGGGCGGGGCGATCGTCGCCGCGCTCGCTCTCGCCGGGATTCTCGCGCGGCGCTCGCCGGCTCCCGCCCGGACGGTCCGAGCGGCGATCGAGCTGCCCGCCGGGGCGGCGATCGAGAAACAGAACGCCTCCCTCGCGCTCTCTCCCGACGGCCGGATGCTCGCCTTCGTCGCCGAGGGCTCCGACGGCAAAACCCTGATCTACCTTCGGGCACTCGACAGCGTCGCCACGCCGGTGCTCGCGGGGACCGATGACGCCAGCTATCCGTTCTGGTCGCCAGACGGCCGATCCCTCGGGTTCTTCGCCGACGGGAAACTGAAGAGGATCGAGGTCTCCGGCGGGGCGGTTCAGACGATCTGCGAAGCTCCGCAGGGCCGCGGAGCGACGTGGGGGCCGGACGGCACGATCGTCTTCACCCCGAACGTATTCGGCGCCATGGAACGCGTGCCGGCTTCGGGAGGGACTCCCGTCGCGGCCGAGTCGGAGATCCC
>DASTIQ010000055.1 GCA_035717485.1 Thermoanaerobaculia bacterium
GTCGAGAATGTGATTCCGATGCTCGTTCTCGATCGCCCCGAAGTCGGAAACCGTTCCGTCGAGCGCCCGCGCGACGACGACCGAGATCTCGGTCTCGAAGCTCACGAAGCGCTCGAGGATCGATTCCACCCGGCCGAAGGAGTCCCAGGCCTCGAGCCCGTCCGACGCGCGATCGAGCTTTGCCTGACCTTTCCCGTCGTAGCCCGATCGCGCCGTCTTCAGGACCGCTGGGGCTCCGATCAGCGCGACCGCGGCCTCGAGCTCCGCGGCCGACGTCACCGGGGCGAACTCGACGACCGGGAATCCTTCGCGGGAAAGAAAGCTCTTCTCGCGGATCCGGTTCTGCACGACGTGAAGAACGTCCCCGCCGGGACGGACCGGCGCGGCCTCGGCCGCCGCTTTCGCCGTCTCGCCGGGCACGTTCTCGAACTCGAACGTCACGACGTCCACGTCGCGCGCGAAGGCGCGTACCGCGTCGAGATCCTCGTACGGCGCGCAGATCTCGCGGTCGGACACCTGTCCCGTCGGCGTGTCGTCGTCGGGAGAAAACGTGTGGACGCGGTAACCCATCCGGCGCGCGGCGATCGCGAACAATCGGCCGAGCTGGCCGCTTCCGAGCACCCCGACGGTCGACCCGGGAAGGATGGGGGTCATGCGCGGAGAAGTCGCGGGTCGCGAGTCGCGGGTCGCCTGTCACGTCCGGTTCCCGACTCGGAACTCGGAACTCGGGACTCGAGACTCGGGCCGAAGCTCATTCCAGCGTCTCTCCCATCACCCGCTGCGTCTGTTCCTCGCGGAATCGCCGGAGCTTCTCGCGGAGCTCCGGGCGCGTCGAACCGAGGATCGCGACGGCGAGGAGACCGGCGTTGGACGCTCCGGCCTTGCCGATCGCGAGGGTGGCGACGGGGACGCCCGCCGGCATCTGGACGATCGAGAGGAGCGAGTCGATTCCCTTGAGCGTGCGGCTCTCGACGGGAACGCCGAGGACGGGAAGGATCGTGTGGGCCGCGATCATGCCGGGAAGATGGGCGGCGCCGCCCGCTCCCGCGATCACGACCTCGAGGCCGCGCGACACCGCGTTCTCGGCGTACTCCGCCATCCATTTCGGAGTCCGGTGCGCGGAAACGACGCGCGATTCGTGCGGAACGCCGAAACGCCCCAGGACTTCCGCCGCCTCCCGCATCGTTTCCCAGTCGGATTTGCTCCCCATGACGATCCCCACGAGAGGCGCCTTCGGGTCGCGATTCATGCCCCATGATAATGGTTTTCCCCGCCCGGCCGCCGTGCGCGCGCGGCTCCCTTCCCGATGCGAATTCGCTGGGGTTGAGTAAAAATCATCAGGCGACGCTTCGGCGTTCATGAATAATCGGGCGGAAATCAGAGGAGGTCGGAGCATGGAATTCGGTCGCTTCGGGGGCGCTCCCGCGGGTTCGCGCATCGGTTTCGAGAACGGCGCCGTCGCCGTCCCCGACGACCCGGTGATCCCGTTCATCCGGGGCGACGGCACGGGCCCGGACATCTGGAAGGCGACGCAGGCCGTCCTCGACGCGGCGGTGAAGAAGGCGTTCGGGGCCCGCAAGCGGATCGCGTGGTTCGAGGTCTTCGCGGGGGAGACCGCCCACGAGCGATTCGGAGACTGGCTGCCGCAGGAGACGGTGGACGCGATCTCGTACTTCCGCGTCGCGATCAAGGGGCCGCTCACGACGCCGATCGGCGGCGGGTTCCGGTCGCTCAACGTCACGCTCCGCCAGCTCCTGGACCTCTACGCCTGCATCCGGCCGGTCCGCTGGTTCGAAAACGTCCCGTCGCCCGTCAAGCGGCCGCAGGACGTCGACATGATCATCTTTCGAGAGAACATCGAGGACGTCTACGCCGGCATCGAATGGAAGGCGGGCTCCCCGGAAGCCGACCGCCTGATCGGCGTGATCGGCGAGATCGGGAAGAAGATCCGTCCCGGTTCGGCGATCGGCGTCAAGCCCGTTTCCGAGATCGGCTGCAAGCGGCTCGTCCGGAAGGCGATCCGCTACGCGATCGATCACCGCAAGCCCTCCGTGACCCTCGTCCACAAGGGCAACATCATGAAGTACACGGAAGGCGCGTTCCGGGACTGGGGATACGAGGTCGCGCGGACGGAATTCGCCGATCACACGATCGCGGAGTCGGACCTCGGCGGCGCACCCGTCCCGGCGGGGAAGGTCGTCGTGCGGGACCGCATCGCGGACTCCATGTTCCAGCAGGCCCTGCTCCGGCCCGCGGAATACTCGGTGGTCGCGACGACGAACCTGAACGGCGACTACCTCTCGGACGCTCTCGCGGCGCAGGTCGGCGGACTCGGGATGGCTCCCGGCTCGAACGAAGGGATCGAGCACGCGGTCTTCGAGGCGACCCACGGCACGGCGCCCAAGTACGCGAACCTCGACAAGATCAACCCGAGCTCGCTGATCCTCTCGGGCGTCATGATGCTCGAGTACCTGGGTTGGCGCGACGCCGCCGCGGCCGTCGAACGGGCCGTCGGGAAGACGCTCGGCCAGAAGATCATGACCTACGACCTCGCGCGCCAGACCGAAGGGGCGAAGGAAGTCGGGACGTCGGGTTTCGCGCAGGCGCTGATCGGGAACCTGTAGAGAGCGCGCGGCGATGCCCGGGCGGATTCGGCGGGGCCCGCTCGGATCGACGCCTCGACGTCGCGAGAGGCCGTCACGTGCTGTCGGCCCCCGGGGCAGGCTCCCTCGGCGTTCAGTAAAACGTGGTTTCCACGTCCGTGACCCGGTGATCCCGCAGGTTGATGACGATCTTTCCGTCCGTGTACAGGTACGTCCAATGCCCGGAGACGATCTCGCCGCGGCTCTCGAGCTTCTCCGACGGCGCGCCGAGCGCGGCGGCAAGCTCC
>DASTIQ010000056.1 GCA_035717485.1 Thermoanaerobaculia bacterium
GTCCAGGACCCCGCCGGCGTTCAGCAGATCGGGCCGCTCTTCGTGACTCCGGACGGCCGCAGCAGCGTCTATTCGTACCGGCGATTCCTCAGCGACCTCGTGCTGGTCGAAGGCTTGCGATGAATCGTCGCAGCGGCTCACGGCAGGGGACGACGACATAATTGCGCACCGATTCGCTCCGGACGCTTCCGGCGCTAAGATCCACCGGTCCCAAACATCCCGCGGCGGCAGCCGTATTGCCACCGATAAAGGAGAGATCTCCATGCGGATCGCGAATTCCGTTGCCCTCGGCGCTCTGGCCCTCGTCTTCATCCTTCCGTCCGCGTCGGCCGCCGAAACTGTCCGGCTCGGACCGCCGCTCTGGGCTTCCAAGCCGGACGTGAAGGCCTTCCAGGCGATCGAGGACGCCCGGATCGCCGCGGCGCAGAAGTCGATCGATGCGATCGCCGCGGCGAAGGCCCCGCGCACGATCGAGAACACGCTCGTCCCCTACGACGACGCGACCCGGAACCTCGATTCGACCGCGTACTTCTCGTACCTCATGGAGGAGGTCGCTCCCGACGCGGCCTACCGCGACGCCGCCTCCGCGATGACCCGGAAGGTCAGCGCCGTCCAGACGGATCTTTCGCTCAACCGAAAGGTCTACGACGCGCTTTCGGCGATCGACCTTTCGGGCGCCGATGCCGCGACGAAGTTCTACGTCACCCGCCAGCTCCTGTTCTTCCGCCTCTCGGGGGTGGACAAGGACGACGCGACGCGCGCGAAGTTGAAGAAGCTGAACGACGATCTGACCGAGGAGAACTCCGCCTTCGAGCGGAACATCGCAGACGACTTGAAGACGACCGAGGCCGATCTGAGCGAGCTCGCCGGCCTGCCCCCGGACTACATCGCCCGGCACAAGCCCGGTCCGGACGGGAAGGTCAGGCTCACGAGCGCGTATCCCGATACGCTGCCGGCTTTGAAGTTCGCGCAAAGCTCCCCCCTCCGCCGGCGCCTCTACGAAGCGTTCAACAACCGGGCCTATCCGAAGAACAAGGACGTCCTCCTCCGGATGGTAGGGACACGCGCCGAGATCGCGAAGCTCCTGGGCTTTGCGAACTGGGCGGACCTGAACGCCGCACCGAAGATGGCCTTGACCGCGGCGCGGGTGGCCGGCTTCATTCGCGACGTGGACGCCGCCGCGCGGCCCATCATGGAGCGCGAGTACGCGACGCTCCTGGCCGAAAAGCGCAAGCGCGAGCCGAACGCAGCCGAGATCTTCGATTTCGAGAACAGCTACTGGAGCGAGCAGGTGCGGCGCTCCAACTTCGACTTCGACTCGCAGTCCGTGCGGCCGTACTTCCCGTACCCGGAGGTCCGGCAGGGCATCCTCGACACGGCGTCGAGGCTCTTCCATGTCCGGTTCGAGCAGGAAAAGGACGCGCCGGGGTGGGACCCGGCCGTCGAAACGTTTCAGGTCTTCGACGGCGGCGAGCGGATCGGAAGGATCTATCTCGACATGCATCCGCGCCCCGGGAAATTCACGCACGCCAACATGGTGCCGATCCTCGACGGTGTGGGCGGCAAACAGCTCCCCGAGGCGGCGCTCGTCTGCAACTTCCCCCAGGCGACGGCGACCGACCCGGGGCTCATGGAATACGGCGACGTCGTGACGTTCTTCCACGAGTTCGGCCACACCGTGCACTGGCTGCTCTCGGGCCGCCAGAAGTGGGCGGGGGCGAATGCCCTGAACCTCGAGCAGGACTTCATCGAGGCGCCGTCGCAGATGCTCGAAGAGTTCATGCGGAGCCCGCAGGTGCTGCAGGCGTTCGCGAAACACTACAAGACCGGCGAGACGATCCCGGGCGAGCTCATCGCGAAAATGAACCGCGCCTCGGCGTTCGGCCGCGGGAGCTGGGCGGCGTCCCAGAACGCGCTCTCGGCGATCTCCTACGAGATCTACACGAGCGATCCCGGCAAGCTCGATCTCGACGAGATCAACGAGAACGCATGGCGGAAATACACGAAAGTCGTTCCGATCCCGGGCACGCACTTCTGGGCCGCCTTCGGCCACCTCGGCGGGTACTCTTCGGCCTACTACACGTATCTCTGGGACAAGGTCATCGCCGAGGATTTCGCCTCACAGTTCGACCGGCCGAACCTCCTCGCCGACGGCCCCTCGATGCGCTACCGCCGGACCGTGCTCGAGCCCGGCGGCACGATGTCGGCCAACGACCTCGTCCGGAACTTCCTCGGCCGGCCTCAGAACATGAAGGCTTTCGAGAAGTGGATGGGAGAGGAGTTCGAGGGGGAGGGGGCGGAGGCCGGGTCTAAACCTCACTGAGCAGGGATCGTCGCCTTCCTGACTCCTCTGCCCCCGCCGCCCGCCGCTCCCCCGCGACCGTAACCTCCGGCAGGCGTGGGCGTCTCTGGAACGTGGGGAAACCGCGATGAGGGACGCCGTGATCGGCGGGCTCTGCTCCCTGGCGCTCGCGACGGCGGTTCCGGGCGCTTGGGGCGAGAGCCCCGACTTTTCGGCAGTCCGCCACCTCGTCCGATCCGAGATGGCCGCGCGATCGATTCCAGGGCTCTCGATCGCGGTCGCCCGGCGGGGACGGATCCTCTGGGAAGAGGGTTTCGGGTGGGCCGACCGGGAAAACCGGATCCCCGCGACGGAGCAGACGATGTTCAACGTCGCGTCGGTGACGAAGACGTTCACCTCGACGGCGCTCATGATCCTCGCGAAGTCCCGGAAGCTCGATCTGGATCGTCCGGTCAACGACTACCTTCCCGGCGCGAAGTTGACGAGCCCGAAGTTCGACCCCGCGGCGGCAACGCTGCGCCGCGTCGCGATGCACACCGGCGGACTCACGACGTTCTTCCGAACGTGCTACGCGGACGAACCTCGTTGCCGGATCTCGATGGAGGAAACGATCGCTCGATACGGCGTCGTCTTCTGGCCTCCGGGGGACCATTTCGACTATTCCAACCTCGGCTACGGGATCCTCGGGCAGGTCGTCGAGAAGGCTTCCGGCCGACCCCTCGAGAGGTTCCTCAAGGAAGAAGTCTTCGCGCCGCTCGGAATGTCTCATTCTTCGCTCGGGATCGGGCCGGGACTCGCCAAGCTCGTCGCGCAACGCTATACGGCCCGTCGCCGCAGCCCGGCGCAGGAGACGGCGACACCCGGCGCGTCCGGAGCCTACGCGAGCGCGCACGACCTGGCCCTCTTCGGAATGTTCAACCTGAAAACGCGCCTCTCCTCCGCGAAGGCGATCCTTTCCGACGCCGATCTCGAAGCGATGCAGAGCGACACCGTCGCGGCGGGCGGCAGCGATCGCTACGGACTCGGCTGGTGGGTGAGAGACGATCAGAACGGATACCGCACGGTCCTGGCCCAGGGAGGAACGGACGACACGTCCGCCTCACTCGAGCTGGTTCCCGCGGAAGGCATCGCCGTGGCCGTGCTCGCCAACAAAGGCGATCCCCTTCCATCGGTCGTGATCGACGCGATTCTCGCCGAGATGCTCCCCCGCTATCGGGAAAACCTCGAGCGAAAGGCGCAAGAGCCCGAGCCGCCGCCTGCCGACCTGAGCCATCCGGACGCGGCGTTCGTCGGCACGTGGAACGGCACGATCTCGACCGATCGCGGCCCGGTCCCCCTGACGATCACCGTCCGCGAGTCCGGCGACACGCGCGGAACGCTTGGCCGGGGGTCGGTCACCGCTCTGACCAACGTCAAATTCGATCCGAAATTCGGAACCTTCCGGTTTCGCGGCAGGATGGCGGGAGAGTTGAACGTCGACGACGCCGGCCAGGGCCCGTTCGATCTCTACTTCGAGCTCTACGTCCGCGGCTCGGCTCTCGAGGGATGCGCCACGACGATTCCGCGCCCCGAATCTCAGGAGGGCAACGGGCTGAGCTTCTGGGTCGAGCTGAAGAGGGATCTCCCGGGGAGTGTCGCAAAAGACGCCTCAGGTTGACATTCGACCTGAGCAGGTGAATACTCTGGTCGAATGTCGACTAGAGAGCGGGACGAGCAAGCCGAGCGGCTCGAGATCCTCCAGGGCACGCTCGACCTCCTGATCCTGCGGACGCTCATCTTCGGGCCGCAGCACGGGCACGGGATCGCGCTCGCGATCCAGCGGACCTCCGCCGAGGAGCTGCTCGTCGAGCACGGCGCGCTCTATCCCGCCCTGCAGAGGCTCGAGGAGCGGGGCTGGATCTCGGCGAAGTGGGGCACGTCGTCGAACAATCGCCGGGCGCGCTTTTACGCGCTGACGGCCGCCGGCCGCCGGCAGCTCGCCAAAGAAACGTCGAAGTGGAGGCGGATCGCGGCCGCGATGGGACGGGTGCTCGGCCACGAGGAAGCGTAGCCATGAAGCGCTCCGACGCGGACTTTGCCTCGGAGATCGAGGCCCACATCGCGCTCGAGGCCGAGCGGCTTCGCGAGGGAGGGATGAGCGCGGAGGAAGCGCTCGCCGCCGCGCGCCGGACGTTCGGCAACGCGACGCTCGCGCGGGAGCGCTTCCGCGAATCGCGCCGCGTGATGTGGTGGCACGACTTCCGGCGCGACTTCCGCTACGGCCTGCGCGCGCTCCGGAGGAGCCCGGGTTTCTCGGTCGTGGCGATCGCGACACTCGCGCTCGGGATCGGCGCGAACTCCGCCGTCTTTTCCGTGA
>DASTIQ010000057.1 GCA_035717485.1 Thermoanaerobaculia bacterium
GCGAGATCGGCTATCGGCTCGACTCCGATCTCAAGGCGGGCGCAACCCCGGCGCACCTTCGCAAGCGCCTGCGCGAGTTCTACAACGATCACGAGAGCCAGGAATTCATCGAGAAGCTCTCGGATTCCGAGGTTCAGAAGCTCGCTGCGAAGTGCCGCGGCGGAGTGCACGTGGCGTCGCCGGTGTTTGACGGCGCGCGCGAAGAGGAAATTTTTGCGCTGCTCAAGGACGCGAACCTGCCCTCTTCTGGGAAGACCACGCTCTACGACGGCATGACGGGAGAAGGGTTCGAACAGAAGGTCACCGTCGGCTACATCTACATGTTGAAACTCTCGCATCTGGTCGACGACAAGATCCATGCCCGCTCGATCGGGCCGTACTCGCTGATCACGCAGCAGCCGCTCGGCGGCAAGGCGCAGTTCGGCGGCCAGCGGTTCGGCGAGATGGAGGTCTGGGCTCTCGAGGCGTACGGCGCGGCCTACACCCTCCAGGAGCTGCTGACCGTGAAGTCCGACGATGTCGAAGGGCGCTCGAAGGTCTACGAGTCGATCGTCAAGGGCGAGGTCCCGGAGGATCCGGGCCTGCCCGAGTCCTTCAACGTGCTGGTGCGCGAGCTCCAGTCCCTGTGTCTCGACGTCGAGCTCCTGAAGCGATAACCGGATGGCAGAGTTCGAAAGGAGTGGGCAATTGGAAACGCTCACGTTGATGAATCAACCGACCAGTTTGAAGGATTTCAATTCGATCCGGGTATCGCTCGCCTCTCCGGAGAAGATCCGGTCGTGGTCCTTCGGTGAGGTGACGAAGCCCGAGACGATCAACTACCGGACCTTCAAGCCGGAGCGGGACGGCCTCTTCTGCGCGAAGATCTTCGGCCCGATCACCGACTGGGAGTGTCTCTGCGGCAAGTACAAGCGGATGAAGCACCGCGGCGTCGTCTGCGACAAGTGCGGCGTCGAGGTGACGAAGTCCCGCGTGCGCCGCGAGCGGATGGGCCACATCGAGCTGGCGGCCCCCGTTTCGCACGTGTGGTTCTTCAAGGGCCTCCCGTCGCGCATCGGGCACCTGCTCGACATGTCGCTGCGCGACCTCGAGCGGGTCCTCTACTTCGAGTCGTACGTCGTGATCGATCCGGGCGAGACGGACCTGAAAGAGAAGGAGCTCCTGTCCGAGGAGCGGTACCGCGAGGTGCGCGGCGAATGGGGAGACGTCTTCGTCGCCCGCATGGGCGCGGAGGCGATCCAGGAGCTGCTCCGCCGCGTCGACGTCGAGTCGCAGGCGGAAGAGCTCCGCCTGGTCATGAAGACCGAGACCTCGCAGATCAAGAAGCAGAAGGCGGCCAAGCGCCTGAAGGTCATCGACTCGTTCCGCCGGTCGGGGCAGCGCCCCGAGTGGATGATCATGGACGTCATCCCGGTCATCCCGCCGGAGCTCCGTCCGCTGGTGCCTCTCGACGGAGGCCGCTTCGCGACCTCGGACCTGAACGACCTCTACCGTCGCGTGATCAACCGGAACAACCGGCTGAAGAAGCTCCTCGAGCTCCGCGCGCCCGAAGTGATCGTCCGCAACGAAAAGCGCATGCTGCAGGAAGCGGTCGACGCCCTCTTCGACAACGGCCGCCGCGGCCGCGTGCTGAAGGGCTCGAACAACCGGCCCCTCAAGTCGCTCTCCGACACGCTCAAGGGGAAGACGGGCCGTTTCCGGCAGAACCTGCTCGGCAAGCGCGTCGACTATTCCGGCCGGTCCGTCATCGTCGTCGGCCCGGAGCTCAAGCTCAACCAGTGCGGCCTGCCGAAGAAGATGGCCGTCGAGCTCTTCAAGCCGTTCATCTACAACCGGCTCGAGAAGAAGGGCCTCGCCCCGACGATCAAGGCCGCCAAGGAGCTCGTGGAACAGGGCGACGTGGAGGTCTGGGACGCTCTCGAAGAGGTCATCAAGGACCATCCGGTGCTCCTGAACCGGGCGCCGACGCTCCACCGGCTCGGCATCCAGGCCTTCGAGCCCGTGCTCGTCGAGGGGAAGGCGATCAAGATCCATCCGCTCGTCTGCCCGGCGTTCAACGCCGACTTCGACGGCGATCAGATGGCCGTCCACGTTCCGCTCTCGCCGAAGGCGCAGGTCGAGGCGCATCTCCTGATGCTCTCCTCGAACAACATCCTCTCACCCGCTTCGGGCCGGCCGCTCGCCGTCCCGTCGCAGGACCTCGTGCTGGGCTGCTACTACCTCACGAAAGCCAAGCCCGGGACGAAGGGGGAGGGGCGGATCTTCGCCGACTTCGACGAGGTGATGCTCGCGCACGCCGAGGGCGAGGTCGTCACGCACACGCCGATCCGCGTCCGCTTCACCGGCGATTACCTGGATCTCACCACGCAGTACAACGACCAGGACGTCATCCACGCCGAGATCCAGGCGCTCGAGCGGGCGCTCATCGACACGACGGTCGGGCGCGTGATCTTCAACCGCGCGCTCCCGGCCCAGTTCCCGTTCATCAACGGCCTGCTCAAGAAGAAGGGCCTCTCCGACCTCGTCACGTTCTCGTACCTCCGGTACGGCGCGGCGGCCACGGTCCAGATGCTCGACGAGCTGAAGGAGACCGGCTTCCTGTACGCGACGAAGGCGGGCATCTCGATCGGCGTGGACGACATGCTGATTCCCGAGAAGAAACAGTATTTCGTGGATCGCGCCCACAAGGAGGTCCTCGAAGTCGAGAACCAGCGGTCCTCCGGCGTGATCACCGCCGGGGAACGCCACAACAAGATCATCGACATCTGGCACCGCACGACGGAGTCGGTTTCCGACGAGATGTTCAAGGAGATGAAGCGCTCCGACCAGTCGGGCTCCGAATTCAACCCGATCTACATCATGGCGGACTCGGGCGCTCGCGGTTCGAAGGAGCAGGTCCGGCAGCTCGCCGGAATGCGGGGCCTCATGTCCAAGCCCTCCGGCGAGGTCATCGAGAACCCGATCGTCGCGAACTTCCGCGAGGGCCTCTCGGTCCTCCAGTACTTCATCTCGACCCACGGCGCCCGCAAGGGCCTCGCCGACACCGCTCTCAAGACGGCGGACTCGGGCTACCTGACCCGCCGGCTCGTCGACGTCGGCCAGGACGTGATCGTGATCGAGGAGGACTGCGGGACCTCCGACGGCATCGTCGTCACCGCGATCATGGAAGGGGGCGACATCCTCGAGGCGCTCCGCGACCGCATCGTCGGCCGCGTCGCGCAGGAGGACATCCTCGATCCGCTGACGGAGCAGAAGATCCTGTCGATCGGCGACGAGATCACGGAGGAGCTGGCTTCCGCGGTGCAGGAAGCGGGCATCGAGCGCGTCAAGATCCGCTCCGTGCTCACCTGCGAGACCCGCCGGGGCGTGTGCCGCCGCTGCTACGGGCGCATGCTCGCGACCGGAAACCTCGTCGAGATCGGCGAGGCGGTCGGCGTGATCGCCGCGCAGTCGATCGGCGAGCCGGGGACCCAGCTCACGATGCGGACGTTCCACTACGGCGGAACCGCGTCCCGCGTGACCGAGCAGTCGAAGCACGTCGCGAAGAACCCGGGCAAGGTCCGGTTCCTGAACGTCACGACGGTCGAGCGGAAGGACGGCAGCCTCGTGGTCGTCAACCGGAGCGGCAAGATCACGATCCTCGACAACAAGGGACGCGAGAAGGAGCGCTACTCGGTCGTCTACGGCTCGAACCTGAAGGTGACGGAGGGCCAGGACGTCGCGCCGGGCCAGGAGCTCGTCGAGTGGGATCCCTTCACGTCGGCGATCCTCTCCGAGGTCGGCGGGCGCGTCGAGTACAAGGACATCGTCGAAGGGGAGAACCTCCGCGAGGAGACCGACCGCGTCACGGGCCTCTCGCAGAACATCATCGTGGAATCCCTGGGGGCCGAAAAGCGCTCGCCGCAGCTCGTCATCCACACGAAGGCGGCGGCGGACGGGAAGGCCGACCGCAAGTACCTGCTCCCGATCGGCTCGCATCTCATGGTCACCGACGGACAGGAGATCCATCCGGGCGACACGCTCGCGAAGATCCCGCGCGAGACGACGAAGACGAAGGACATCACGGGCGGTCTGCCGCGCGTCGTCGAGCTCTTCGAGGCGCGGCGTCCGAAGGAACCGGCGATCATCACGGAGATCGACGGCGCCATCGAGTACGGCCCGATCACGAAGGGTCTCCGGAAGATCATCGTCCGATCCGAGGACAACGAGGTCCGCGAGTACCTGATCCCGCGCTACACGCACGTCAACGTCCAGGACGGCGAGAAGGTCCACGCCGGCGATCCGCTGATCGACGGCCCGATCAACCCGCACGACGTCCTCGCGATCCTCGGCGAGAAGGAGCTCCAGCGCTACATGGTGGACAAGATCCAGGAGGTCTACCGCTCGCAGAACGTCGCGATCAACGACAAGCACATCGAGGTGGTCGTCCGCCAGATGATGCGCTCGGTCAAGATCGAGGAGGTCGGCGACACGGAGTTCCTCATCGACGAGCAGGTGGACCGTTTCCGGTTCACCGAGGAGAACGAGCGGGTGATCGCGGCGGGAGGCGAGCCGGCGATCGGGCGGCCGCTGCTGCTGGGCATCACGAAGGCCTCGTTGTCGACCGACAGCTTCATCTCGGCGGCCTCCTTCCAGGAGACCACCCGGGTGCTCACCGAGGCGGCGATTTCCGGCAAGGTCGACTCGCTCCGCGGGCTCAAGGAGAATGTCATCGTCGGGCGTCTCATCCCGGCGGGTACCGGCATGAGCTACTACCGCGACGTCGTCCTCGAGAAGGAGGACATCCCGGAGGTCGAGCCGGTCGTGGAAGAGTTCCTGACGGACAACCTCGACGATCTCGCGATGGCCGAAGCGGATTCCGAGTTCGAGGCGGACGAGGAAATCTGACGAGCGGCTTCGCCGCGCGAGCGGCGGAGAACCGGGCGAAAACGGGAACGGCCCCGGCGGAAACGCCGGGGCCTTTTTCCTGTCCGGGAGTTCGCGCCGGGCTCCTCGAGCGAGTCGATCCCTTTTTCGAATGAGGTATTTCCATCTTGCCGATGCCGACGGGCCCGGCGATCATCGATGCGGATGGAATCCGGCGCCCGCCGGAGCGGCGCCGCGAAGGGGGTTCCGGTGCGGTTCTTCGAGCGGCTCGTCTTCATCGTCGCCCTCGTCGCGGCGGCCCACCCTCTGCGGGGCGAGCCGGGGCCGCTGCCGGGGCTGGCCGCCCCTGCAAACCTCGTGGCCCTGGAAGCCTGCGAAACGCTGGACGTCAATTGGGAGCCGGTGCCGGGCGCGAGCCGCTACGCGATCGAGGTGACGGTCGAGTACGACTCCCTGTCCAGCGACTGCTCGAACGCGCCCGACCTGACCTCGATTTTCACGTTTTCGGTGGAAACGGCGATCGTCTCGATCGATTACGCGAATTTCCTCCGCGACTTCGGCGCCGGATTCCAGGCGCCCTGCCGGATCGTGCTCGTCCGGGTCGGGGGAGTGAGCCCGCCCGAGCGGGGGATTCGGACGACCTACGATTCGTTCGCCTCGACCGTCCCGACGCCGAACTGCCTGTAGCGCGCTTCGCTCCGGGTCGACCGCCTTTCCTTTCCGCGGGCCGCGCCGCGGGTTTGATTCCCGGCGCCGTTCCGGCGGATGATTCGGCCGCCGGCGCAGCCGGAAAGGAGAGACAGCATGAAGACCGTCCGTGAATACTACAAAGAATGTTTCGAGGCGGAGAAGCCGAAGTTCGTCCGGGTGATGAAGGCCGTTCCTGCCGACCGGGCCTCCTACCGCCCCGACCCGCGCTCGACTTCGGCCGCCGACCTGGTCTGGCTCCTCGCCAGCGAACTCGGCGACGCGTGCGAGATCATCGAGCGCGGGAAGGTCGATTTCGTCCTGAAGCCCGTGCCCGCGGCGGTCGGAGAGTCGATCGCGGCGTTCGAGAACAACGCGGAGGAGCTCCAGCGGCGGATCGCGAAGCTCGACGACGCGGCGTGGGACGCGAAGGCGCAGTTCGTCGTGAACGGGAACGTGGCGTGGGAGGCGAGCCTGGGCGACATGCTCTTCGGGTTCCTGTTCGACGCGATCCACCATCGGGGGCAGCTCTCGAGCTACCTGCGGCCGATGGGGGCGAAGGTCCCGTCGATCTACGGTCCCTCCGCGGACGACCCCGGGATGTAGCCGGCCGGCCCTCCCTGCTTCCTTCGGGCCGCGCGGTACGCGCGCGCGAGCCTCCCGCCCAGCCAGCGGCGATCGGCGCGGCGCAGCCGGCCGCTCCAGTTCCGATCCGCGTGCCATCGGCGCGCGGCGTCGCGCTCGCGCAGCTTCTCGACGACGGCGCGGGAGAGATCGTCGCGTCCGGCTGCCCGGAGCGGG
>DASTIQ010000058.1 GCA_035717485.1 Thermoanaerobaculia bacterium
TCTTTCAGTCGTGGGACAACGAGAGGGCGCGGTCGTACCGCCGGCTCAACCACATCCCCGAGTCGTGGGGAACGGCCGTGACGGTCCAGGCGATGGTGTTCGGCAATCTCGGCGACGATTGCGCGACCGGCGTGGCGTTCACCCGAAACCCGGCGACGGGCGAAAAGAGCTTCTACGGCGAGTTGCTGCCGAAGGCCCAGGGCGAGGACGTCGTCGCCGGAATCCGGACTCCGCACCCGATCTCGGCGACCGGCCGGGGCGATTCCCTGGAGGAGACGATGCCCTCGGTGTACGGGAAGCTCCTCCGGGTCCGAACGGCGCTGGAGAAGAACTTCCGCGACATGCAGGACATCGAGTTCACGATCGAGAGCGGAAAGCTCTACATCCTCCAGACTCGAAACGGGAAGCGAACCGGATTCGCGGCCGTGAAGATCGCGTGCGATTTCGTCGACGAGAAGCGGATTTCCCGGAAGGAGGCCCTGACGCGCGTCGATCCGGAGCAGCTTTCCCAGCTCCTCGCCCCCGTGTTTCCGATCGCGGAAAAGGAAGAGGCCGTCGCCGAGGGGCGGCTTCTCGCCCGGGGGCTCCCCGCGGGGCCGGGCGCCGCGTGCGGGCGGGCCGCGTTTTCGGCCGAGCGGGCCGTCGAGATGGCGCAGCGCGGCGATCCCGTGATCCTGATCCGCGCGGAAACTTCCCCCGAGGACATCCTCGGCATGGCCGCGTCGAAGGGAATCCTGACCTCGCGGGGCGGGATGACTTCCCACGCCGCGGTCGTCGCGCGGGGAATGGGAAAGTGTTGCGTCGTCGGTTGCGGGGAGATCACGATCGATCCACGCTATGCCCGCCTCATGTCCCGGGGGCAGACGGTTTCGGAGGGCGACTTTCTCTCCGTCGACGGGACGACGGGCGAAGTCCTGTCGGGGAAGCTCTCGACGCGGCCGTCGGAAGTCATTCAGGTCGCCGTCGAGGGAAAACTCAAACCGTCCGATTCGTTGATCTACCGCCAGTTCGCCCGCCTTCTCGGATGGGCCGACGAAGTGCGAACGCTCGGAGTTCGAGCGAACGCGGACACTCCGCGCGACGCGCACGTGGCGCGCGCGTTCGGCGCCGAAGGGATCGGCCTGTGCCGGACCGAGCACATGTTCTTCGAGGAAGAGCGGATCACGGCGGTGCGCGAGATGATCCTCTCGGAAACTCCGGAAGAGAGAAAGAAGGCGCTCACGAAGATCCTTCCCATGCAGAGGGGCGACTTCGCCGGAATTTTCCGAGAAATGCGCGACCTCCCGGTCACGGTCCGGCTGCTCGATCCGCCGCTCCACGAATTCCTGCCCCGCGAGCCGAAAGCGCTCGCCGCGACCGCGAAGGAGATGGGCGTCTCCGTCGAGGTGCTCAAGGGCAAGGTCGAGGGGCTCTCGGAGGCGAATCCGATGCTCGGCCACCGCGGGTGCCGGCTGGGGCTCACGCACCCCGAAATCTACGAGATTCAGGTGAGAGCGATTTTCGAGGCCGCCGTCGACGTCGCGCGAAGCGGCGGCCGCCCGATTCCGGAGATCATGATCCCCCTCGTCGGCACAGTCGCGGAATTCACCGTGCTGCGCGACATGACCGACCGGATCGCCCGCGACGTGTTCCGCGAAAAGGGGCGCCGCGTGCCGTACCTCGTCGGAACGATGATCGAGATCCCGCGCGCGGCCTTGCTGGCGGCGGAGATCGGCGCGGAAGCGGAGTTCTTCTCGTTCGGCACGAACGACCTGACCCAGATGACCTTCGGGTACTCGCGCGACGACATCGGATCGTTCCTGCCGCACTACCTCGAGGCGGGGATCCTTCCCAACGACCCGTTCGCCTCGATCGACGTGGAGGGAGTGGGGCAGCTCGTCGCGCTGGGCACTTCGCGCGGCCGATCGGCGCGGGCGAAGCTCAAGGTCGGGGTGTGCGGCGAGCACGGCGGCGATCCGGCCTCGATCGCGTTTTTCCACCGGACCGGCCTCGACTACGTTTCGTGC
>DASTIQ010000059.1 GCA_035717485.1 Thermoanaerobaculia bacterium
GATCCCGCCGAACCCGTGCGGGCGTCGACGCGAGCGCCGAGGGAAAGGGGACCGGCGACCGAGCGCTCGGCCGCGGCCGAAAGCCCGCCGTCGAGGAGCGATCCGTGGCGCGGATCCGCCGAGTTGGCGTCGTCGGAGAGATCACGGCGATAGACCCGGACGGTGACTCCCGCGCGGCTCTCTTCGGCTTCCCGCTCCCATCGTCCGCGGATCTCGTCGTGCCGGACCCCCTCCGGGACGCGGTCCGCCAGCACCGAGGTCGCGCGGTCGAAGCCGTCGTCGGTGCGCCGCGACACCGACCATTCGATGTTGCCCGCTGAGTCGGACTGGTGCTGGAACCGGACGGCTTCGCGGTCGAGGCGCGCCGGCACGCCGTCGGGAGAGGAGAAGTTTCGTCCCGCGTAGCTCAGCGCGATGCCGGTCTCGGGAGAAGCCGCGATCAGCAGCACCCCGTCGCGGGCCGTGCCCTCGTCGAGCGCCGACGTCGGATGATCGTCGGTCAGGGCGGCATACGAGCCGCGGAAGGAATACTGGAGCGATCCGGGAAGGCTGCCGAAGAGGTTCGCCTCCGTGCGGGAGAAGCCCCCGCCCGCGCCGCCGACGTCGGTGCTGCTCGCGAAATCCCCGTTCACGACTCTCGCCAGATGGATCCGGTCGGCGGCGGTCGAGCGGTAGGGCTCGGCCGCGGATTCCGACGTGATCTCGCGCAGCACGTCCGCCGGAAGCCGGTCCCGCCACGACCAGACGTCCAGTTCGCTCTTTCCGACGGGCGTCGATTTCGCGGGAACCAGGTCGATCGCGATCGTCGAGACCGTCGGCGTGGCCTGGTGCCAGAGACGGATGAGCGAGGGGTAGAAGCCGGTCTTGTACGCGATCACGTCGTAGACGCCGGCGGGAACGCCTTCGACCTGGAAGGAGCCGTCGGGCTGCGTCCGGGCGCGGTTCAGGCGGGCATCCGAGACGCCGTAGACGAACACGAGCGCGCCCGGAATGGGGACCTGGAGGTGCTTGACGATTCCGGCGACGGGCGCGGCGTCGCCCCAGGCGGCGGGAGCCGCGGCGAACGCCAAAAGCCAGATCAAGCCGGACCCGCGTAGTCGGCTCATATCGATCCGTCGAGGAGGGTATACCCCGGGGGGCGGGATGTCAAAGGGCGTCCTCCTTTCGGAACATGCCGCCGAGGACGTGGCCGACGATCGCGGGGTTTTCCTTCAGTCTTCTCAGCGAGTAACCCCGCCAGGCCGTTCCGTAGGGGACGTACACCCGCAGGCGATGGCCCTGCCGGATGATCAGCCGGCGGAGGCCGACCGTCACTCCCATCAACATCTGGAACTCGTAGTCCTCGCGGCGCGCCGATCGCCGCTCGATCGAATGGAGCGCCTCGACGACCATCGCTTCGTCGTGGGTCGCGATCCCGACCGGGACCCGCGCCTCCAGGAGCCGGTCCGTCGCGTACGCGTAGCTCCGGCGGATCAGGTCGGGGTGCCGGAAGGCGATCTGGCGAGGCTCGACGTAGATCCCCTTGCAGATCCGAACCGGCCATCTTTCCGCGACGGCGAGGGCGACGTCCGCCTGGGTCCGCCGGAGGTAGGCCTGGAGCACGATCCCGACGTTGTCGAATTCGGCGCGAGCGCGCCGGAAGAGGTCGATCGTCGCCTGCGTGACCGACGAGTCCTCCATGTCGATCCGGACGAAATTGCCCCGCCGTTTCGCCTCCGCCGCGACTTCGCGGAAGTTTTCCCAGGCGAGCTCGGGATCGAACTTCAGACCCATCGCGGAGAGCTTGACGGACACGTTGGAGTCGAGGCCGCGTTCCGCGATCCCCGCGAGCGCCCGCCGGTACTCGTCGACGAAGAAGCGCGTTTCCTCGCGGCGGGTCACGTCCTCGCCGAGGACGTCGAGCGTCGCCGACGCGCCCTCGCGGTTCAGGCGGTCGACGGCCGCGAGCGCGTCGTCGAGCGTTTCTCCCGCCACGTACCGCGAGGCGACCCGCCGGACGAGCGGGGAGGGAACGAGGGGCAGGGTCGCGGCGATGGCCCGATCGAAGAGGCTCACGGCGCCTCCGGGAGCGCCCGGGCGAAAGCGACCGCGTCCACCCGGGGAGCGCCGCCGCGTTTCAACGCCCGCGCGCAGGCCGAGAGCGTCGCGCCCGAGGTCGCGACGTCGTCGACGAGGAGGACGGGAGCGGCCGAGCCGCCCGCGCGGAACGCGCCGCGCACGTTGTCGGCGCGCCGGGAGAGGGGGAGGCCCGCCTGGCGTTCCGTCTCGCGCGTCTTCCGGAGGAGGTGCGGAGCGAACCGGCGGCTGGTCGCCCGGGCGAGCTCGGAGGCGAGCTCCGCGGCGGGAAAGAAACCGCGCCCTCGCCGTTCCCGGCGCGTCGCCGGCACGGGAACGACGATCGCGTCCGCGGAGACCGCGGCCGCGGCGGCCGCCATCATTCCGGCGAGCGCGCTCGCGAGATAGTCGACGCCGGCGTACTTGAACGCCTTGAGGATCTCCCGGGCGGAGCCGTCGTAGACCGCGGGACAGCGGAGCGCGTCGTAGGCGGGCGGGTCGCTCATGCAGCGGCCGCAGCGCGGCTCCTCGAGAGCGTCCGCGCCCGCCGCCGGAATCGGGAGATCGCAGATGCCGCACCGCGCTCCGGAAGCGCGGGGCATCGAGCTCCAGCACTCCTCGCAGACGCCCCCGCGCCGCGCCCGGGACCGCCCGGCGTCGCACGACCAGCAGGCGGGAGGGAAGACGAAAGGGGAGAGCCGTTCGAGAACGGTGGAGAGGGCCGCGATCACGCGCCCTCTCCGGGACTGCCCGCGAAACGCGGCTGCTCCATCGCGCGCGATTCTACCCGAGCCTCGCCGCCGGGCGGAGAGCGAGTCGGACGGCGCTCGCCCGGCGCCCGACTCGTCGGAAGCGCCGGGTCCTCCGCGATCCCGCGCGCCCGGCCGTACAAAGCGTGACGGCGTTGACCCTCCCGGGGGCGGAGGGTAGAGTCGTCGCGTGAAAGGAGGCGCCGTGCGAATTCTCCGATTCGGGGCCGTCCTCGTCCTGGCGTTCGCGTGGTCGGCCGTCGCGCGCGCCCAGTCCTCCTCGTTCGGCGTCGGGGCGTCGGGGGGCATCGTCGACGCGGCCGAGCGCGAGTTCAAGTTCAGCGATTTCGAGCGGAGCGACGTCAACGTCTGGGCGCAGTACGCGGTCGATCGCCAGGTCTTCCTCCGCGCGACCCTCGGACGGATGCACGTCGCCGCCTACAACGCCGGCCAGCTCGTCGTGAACGACGGCGTGACGGCGACCGTTCCCGACGACGTGCGCGACCGGATCGATTACGGGCTCATCGCGACCTCCTACGACTTCGTCGAGTCCGCCTGGACATCCGGTCTCTTCGCGGGCGTGGGCATTTACCGCGTCAAACCCGGCATCCCGCCCGGCGACCTGGCATTCGCCGCCGACAAGGAGGAGACCGTCTTCGGATTCCACTTCGGCGTCGACGCGCAGTTGACGATATGGCGGACGCTGGGGATCCTCGGACGGGTCACCTGCCACATTCCGCAGACGAATCCGCATCGGGTGCTGATCACCGCCGATGCCGGGGTGTCGTACCGGTTCTAGGGGGCGGCGCGGCGATACCCGCCCGTCGGAGCCGCCGGCGCGCTCGACGGGCATCCCGGTACGCCGCGCCGGCTACTCCGAAGCCTTGATGATCGCCAGCCCCTTCTGCCCGTAGAACCTTCCCAGCAGCGCGTAGTACGCGCCGGTCTCCTTCAGCTTCTTCAGGTTCTCGTCCAGGAGCGGCGTCAGGTCCGAGCCGAGGCGGAGCGCGAAGGCGTAGTTCTGTTTCTCGGGGAGCGACCAGGCGATCTCGAGATTCGAATACTTCGCCGCGTACGTCATCGCCATCGGCGAGTCGGTCACGCTGAAGTCGGCGGTGCCGTCGGCGACCTTCGAGAAGAGCTCGCTCTGGTTCTCCGTGTAGAGGAGCTTGACCTTCGGCGCTTTCTGGCACTCCTTCTCCCAGGTCGTCCCGCGCTGGGTGATCGCCCGCCGTCCGGAGAGGGCCGCGAACGAACGCGCGGTCTCCCCGCGGCGAACGACGACCGTCTCGCGCACCGGGAAGTAGGAGTCGGAGAGATCGGCGATCTTTCGCCGTTCGGGCGTGTCGGTGATGGACGCGGCCGCGATGTCCCCTTCGCCGCGGGCGAGCGCCGTGAAGATCGTGTCGAAGGACGGAACGATCACGACCTGGGTCTGGGCGCCGAGGGCTCGGGCGAACGAGCGGAGAACCTGGTATTCGATCCCGTCGTATCCCGACTCCGTTCGATAGATCAGCCGCGACACGTCGTTCGGATCGGAGAGGTCGGTGAGGATCCGCAGCGTGTGCGTGTCCTTGACGTGCTGCAGGTCGGATGCGGACGCGGCGCCGCCGAGCGCCGCGGCGGCGAGCGCCGCGCCGAGGAGCTTCCGGAGAGGGGATTTCACGCCGTCATTCTGCGCGCTCTCCCCCCGCGGCGCAACCGCCGGCCGGACCGCGCGTCGTATGATCGGCGCCGTGAAGAGGGACTACTACGAGGTGCTCGGAGTATCGAAGGGCGCGAGCGAAACCGACATCAAGAAGGCGTACCGGAAGCTCGCCCGGAAGCTCCATCCCGACGTCAACCCGGGGGACTCGGGCGCCCAGAAGAAGTTCCAGGAAGTCCAGGAGGCGTACGAAGTCCTGCAGGACCCCGAGAAGCGGAAGGCGTACGACCGGTTCGGGCACGCGGGACCGCGCGTCGAGGAACCGCCCGAGGGGGGATTCGATTTCGGCGGATTCGGCTTCGGCGGGGGATCTCCCGGGGGAGGCGCGTCCTTCGAAGACCTCGGCGGCATCTTCGGGAACCTGTTCGGCGGGATGGGCGGCGGGGGATTTCGCGGCGGCGCGATGGCCGCCGATGCCCGCGCGACGATGGAGATCCCGTTCCGGACGTCCGTGTTCGGCGGCACGCTTCAGCTCCAGACCACGCGCCGCATCGTCTGCCCGACGTGCCAGGGCACGGGGCGGAAGGGCCGCGCCGCCTGTCCGACGTGCCGTGGGCAGGGGCGGATCGCGAGCATGGAAAAGCTGAAGGTCAACGTCCCCGCCGGAATCCGCGACGGGGGAACGATCCGGATTCCCGGCAAGGGCGATACCGGAAGCGACGGGTCCTCGGGGGACCTCTACGTGACGATCAAGGTCTCGCCCCATCCGTACTTCGAAAGGCGCGACGACGACATCCTCGGCGTCGTGCCGATCACGATCCGGGAGGCGTATTCGGGAGCCGAGATCTCCGTGCCGACGGTCCACGGCCGGATCCGCGCGAAGGTGCCCCCGGGAACGCAGGGCGGCCAGCGGTTCCGGCTGCGCGGAAAGGGCGTGCGGGATCCGCGAACGGACGCGTCGGGCGACCACGTGTACACGGTGAAGATCGTCGTGCCGAAGAACCTGACCCCCGCCGGCCGGGAAGCCGCGGCGCTCTTCGATTCGCTGTACGAAGGGGATCCGAGGGCGGAACTGCCGGACGGGCTGGACTAGCCGTCGCGGCGAGGCATCGAGCCGGAAGGGCGCGTGCACGCCCGCGGCGCCCTCGCCGTCCGTTCGCCGGTACGACTCGGGACGCCGCGGCCGACCCGCATCCCGTCGGGCTCGCCCCTCGCCGCGGCTCACTCCGGTCGTGAGGTCATCGCCTTGTCTGCGATCGTCCTTGAACGGTAATACACGAAATTCGAAATGCGCTGAAAATGCCGGCGCGGCAGGGTGCTCGTCGGTGTGGCCGGTCGCCACGCTGCGCGGCAGATAAGTCGCTCGTCGCGACGATCTCGCTCAGGCTAGAGCGCGCATGACGATGCGCGCCGCGCGCTCT
>DASTIQ010000060.1 GCA_035717485.1 Thermoanaerobaculia bacterium
CCGCGCCGCGCCTCGGCCGCGAACGCGAGCCCGGTCACCGCGGCGAGCGCGAGCATCGTCCCCAGGGTCTCCGAGTAGATCACCAGTTCCATGAAGGTCAGATCGAGGAGCAGGGGTGCGGCGAGCCCGGCCGCGGTCGCGGAGGACCGCCGCCGCGTCATCGCGAGGACGAGAACGAAGACGAGCCCGCCGCACGCGACCCCGAGACCGCGCTGCGCGCGGACGACGCGCCGTGCGCGCGGGATCGGCGTGCCGGCCGCGAGCAGGAGCAGCGGATAGCCGGGAGTTCGTGCGTCGAGATGCGGCAATCCGCCGGACGCCCACTGGCGGGCGTAGCGCACGTAGCTTTCGGTATCCCAGAATCGTCCCGGGCGCGGCCGGGGAACGAGCGCCGCTCGAAACACGACGCCCCACGCGAAGACGAGAGCGAGCGCGGCCACGGTGCGGCGCGAGCGCTCGCTTCGCACGACGGGATCCGGCGGCGTCTCCGTCTCTTCCCGCATCGACGCTTCGGCGGCATCCTACCGCGCGACCGGGTCTAGAATCGGGGAAGTGATCCCCGGCCCTTCTCGCGCATCCCTCCGGACCGCCGCTCTGGTGTCGCTCCTGGCGCCCGCGCTCTCGGGCGCCGAGACCTTTTCCGTCCAGGTCGACCGATATGCGCATCCGACGCTCGGGAAGGACGCGGCCGTCATCGCGAACGCGACCCTCCAGGTCGGCCACATGAAGGTGACGCTCGCCAAAGGCGTCGTCGCCCCCGTGCTCGCGGGCACGGAGCCGATCGGATTCTTCTTCAAGGGGAACGGCTCCTGGAGATACGTATCCGCGACGGTCGAGGAGTATCCCGTGATGCGGCACGACGCCGACAAGGCGACGCACTGGAAAGCGCGGGACGAGCAGGACGGACTCGCGGTCACCGATTCGTTCGACGACCTTCTCTGGCTCGCGCCCGGCGAGAAGCCGCCGGCCGGAACGACCGGCGCCGCGATTCCGGAGAATGCGTTCCGGCATCACCTCGAGGCGTTCGCGCGCCGCAAATCGGATTCCGTCGCGCAGCGTCTCGCCTACCGCGCGAGGGCCTCCCCCTCGGCGGCTTTCTCCTGGGTGGAGTTCTCGGGCGGTAAGCAGGAATCGATCTGGTTCCGCGACGAGGTCGAGTCGCATGCCGAGGACCTGATCGCCCTGAAGAAGCTCGAGTTCGACAGCGCCAACGCGCCGTGGGAATGGGCGGTCGAGACGATCTCGGACCAGCCGATCGGGCGGAGCTTCCGCGAGCCGCCCCAGCCCGAGGTCGTCCTGACGCGCGTCGAGCCGGAGATCGAGGCGGCGGGCGAACACGCGAAGATCCGGGTCGCCGAGACCTGGGAGAACGCGACGAAGGAACCGATCTCGACCCTGCACGTGAACCTCCGGAGCCGGGTGTTCGCCGATTCCGCCCTCGACATCCGCCGGAACGAGCTGCTCAAGGTCGAGACCGCCGGCGGGCACGCGGTGGACTTCGATCACCGCGACGGGCGCCTGCTCCTGGCGCTCCCGACGCCGATCGAGCCCGGCCGGTCCGTGACGCTGGCGTTCGACATGGAGGGGAACGTGCTCCCTCCGCCGTCGCACGACAGCTACTGGCTGCTGGGATTCGACTCCTGGTTCCCGAGTCCGGGACTGAACGGCTCCGATTTCACCTGCCGGCTGAAAGTGCGCGTCAAAAAGCCCTTCGTCCCGATCGCGAGCGGCGCGGTCGTGGCCCGCAGGGAGGAAAAGGACTGGAACAGCCTCGAGACGGAGCTCGACCACCCGATCTTCCTTCCCGTCGTCCTCGCCGGGAGCTACCACGTCGAGGACGTCGTCAAGGACGGCCGCGCGTACCACGTCGCCAGCTACGCCTACGTCAACCACCGCGCGACGGAACACCTCGTCACGCTCGCCTCGCAGATCATCAAGTTCTACGAACCGTTCCTCGGGCCGTTCCCCTGGAAGGAGTTCACGATCGTCGAGATCAACTCCTACGGATTCGGCGTCGCGCCGCCCGGCACCATGTTCATCACCCGCGAGGCGTTCTCGCCGCACGAGGACGACCTGACGACGATGTTCTCGAAGAGCCTCACCGCGCGGTTCGCCCACGAGATCGCGCACCAGTGGTGGGGACACCAGATCAAATGGCCCGACGACGAGGAAGAGTGGATGTCCGAGTCGTTCGCCGAATACTGCTCGGCGCTCCAGGTCCGGGCGCAGAAGGGCAACGGCGCGTACAACCAGGTCGTCCGGGACTGGGAAGGACGCATGAAGGACTCCGGGGTCTCCGCGACGCTGCCGACGGCGAACCGGATCGAGGGCGAGACGGCGTTCCGCGACCGCTTCGGCCTCCTCTACGGCCGCGGACCGTTCCTCCTCGCGGTCATCCACAGGGAGATCGGCGAGGAGAAGTTCCTCACGTTCCTGAAGACGTTCCAGTCGAACCGGAAATGGCGCACCGGGTCGTCGGCGCTCACGGCGGACCTCCTCCGCTTCCTGACCGGAAGATCCTGGACGGAGTTCTTCGACCGCTACTTCTGGTCGACCGAGTGGCCGACGCTTCCCCGGTAGCCGCGAGTCACGAGTCGAGGGCCGTGGGTCGGGAGTCCGGGAGTCCTATTTGTCCGGGGGTCGGGCTCCCCGCGCGAACCTCACGCTTCGCTCCCCGAATTTCTCCTTGATGCGGTCGATCGCGTCGAAGGCGCGCTTCTCCCGCTCCTTTCCGGGGAGCTCGAGCGGCAGCCAGCCGGCGTTCTTTTCGCCGATGCCCGTCAGCCGGACGCCCAGGAGTCGCAGACGGCGGCGGCGGTTCCATCGGCGGGAGAGCGCGGCGGCCGCCGCGTGCCGGATTTCGTCGTATCCGTCGGTCGGCTCCGGGAAGGTGTGCGCTGCCGAGATCGTCTCGAAGTTCTCGTAACGGATCTTCAAAGACAGCGTTCCGGCGACGTAGCCTTTCCGGCGCAGGCGGAAGCAGGCGGTCTCGGCGAGCGCCGCGAGCGCGGCGTCGACCTCGCCGGGATCGGCGAGGTCGCGGTCGAACGTCTCCTCGGCGCCGATCGAGCGGTCGCGCTCCTCGTCGGGAACGTCGCCGGACACGTCTTCGCCGGACGCGCGCCGCCTCCAGTATTCGGCGTGGTCTCCGAGGAAAGCCCGCCGCTCCCCTTCCGGACGCGACGCGAGATCGCCGATCCGCGTGAAACCCGCTTCGACGAAACGCGGCTCCGTCTTCGGGCCGATGCCGGGCATTTCTCCGACCGGGAGCGGCGCCAGGAAGGCCGCCTCCGTTCCGGGCGGGACGACGAGCTGTCGGTCCGGTTTCGCCTTGCCGCAGGCGATCTTCGCCACGAGACGGCTCGAGGCGATGCCGGCCGAGGCCGGGAGCGAGAGCTCGCGCCGGAGGCGCTCCCGGAGCCGCGCGACCGCCGCGTCCGTCTTCGCGAAGTCGAAGCCGCCCCGGTGCGTGAAGTCCAGGTAGAACTCGTCGATCGACGCGGGTAGCACGCGCGGCGCCTCGCCATCGAGGATCGCCGCCGCCCGCCGGGAAAATTCGGTGCATGCCGCGAAATCGGGGCGCAGGAAGACGGCGTCGGGACACAGGCGCGCCGCGGATGCCGCCGGCATCGCCGTTCGGACCCCGCGGGCCCGCGCCTCGTACGACGCGGAGGCGACGATGCCGCGGCCCCGCTCCGGGTTCCCGCCGACGATCACCGGGCGGCCTTCGAGTGACGGGTCTTTCGCCCTCTCGACGGAAACGTAGAACGCGTCGAGGTCGAGGAGGGCCCAGATCATCGCCGCCGCGACGCTCGCAGGGCTCGGATCGCGGCGGCTCTCGCCGCGCGGACCTCCTCCCTGCGGTTACTCGGGAGACTTTCCGCGCGGCGGCCTCCCGCGGCTCGGGCCAAGCCCTCGACCGCTCCGGCGCCCCGCGAGGG
>DASTIQ010000061.1 GCA_035717485.1 Thermoanaerobaculia bacterium
AATGCGAGGAGGAAGATCGTCAGCACGATCGACACGACGAAGACCGTCAGCTGCTCGGACGTGACCCGGACGTTGGCGACGTTGAACTCGCGGTGCGGAGCGTTGGACGGGAAGAACTTCGGATCGGCGCCGAACAGGAGCTGGCCCCCGTTTTCGAGGAGCAGCGAAACGCCGATCGCGGTGATGAGGGACGTCATCTTCGCCGCCCGCCGCACCGGCCGGTAGGCGAAGCGTTCGATGACGATGCCGAGCAATCCGCAGACGACCATCGAGAGGACCATGATCGCGATCGCCCGAGGGTACGACGGCTCCGCCGCCCGGAAGCGCGTGGAGGCGTAGTACCCGACGTACGCGCCGACCATATAGACGTCGCCGTGGGCGAAGTTGATCAGGCGCAGGATCCCGTACACCATCGTGTATCCCAGCGCGATCAGCGCGTAGATCGAGCCGAGGGACAGCCCGTTGACGAGCTGCTGGAGAAAGGTGCTCACGCGCCGGGTTCGATGCGTTCCTGAAAGACGAACTTCCCGTCCTGGACCTTCAGCATGACGACCGGCTTCACGGCGTTGCGGTCCTTGTCGATCGTGATCGTGCCGGTGACGCCCGCGTAGTTCTTCGTCTGCGCCAGCGCGTCGCGGACCTTCGCCCCGTCGGTCGACTTCGCGCGGGTCATCGCGTCCGCGAGGATCCGGGCGGCGTCGTAGCCGAGCGCGGCGAGCGCGTCGGGCGTGTTGCCGTACTTCGCCTTGTAGTCGGCGACGAACTTCTGGACCGCGGGCGCCGGATCGTCGACGGAATAGTGGTTCGAGAAATAACAGCCGTTGAGCGCCTTGCCGCCGATCTCCCACAGGCGGGGCGAATCCCATCCGTCGCCGCCGAGGAGGGGCGCCGACATGCCGAGATCGCGCGACTGCCGCGCGATCGTCCCGACTTCCGTGTAATAGCCGGGCACGTAGATCACCTCGGGGTTGGCCGACTTGAGCTGGGTGAGCTGAGCGCGGAAGTCGGAATCCCCTTCCGAATAGGACTGCTCGGCGACGATTTCGCCGCCGTATTCCTTGAACTTCTGGGCGAAGACCAGGCGCAGGCCGACGGAATAGTCGTTGCGGACGTCGTAGAGGAGCGCGGCCTTCTTGAGCTTGAGCGACTTCGCGGCGAACTTCGCGTCGGCCTCTCCCTGCTGCACGTCCGTGAAGCACACGCGGAAGATGTAGTCGCCGACCTGGGTGACCTTCGGATTCGTCGAGGAGGGGGTGACCATCGGCACCTTCGCGCCCTGGCAGATCGGCGCGGCGGCGAGCGAGCGGGAAGAGGCGACCTCTCCGAGGACCGCCTGCACCGCGTTCTGGTTGATGAGCTTCGTGACCGCCGTCGCGGCCTCCTCGGGCTTGGACTGGTCGTCCTCGACGATCAGTTTGACGGGCTTGCCGAGCAGCCCGCCCGCCTTGTTGATCTCGTCGAACGCCATCTCGCTGCCGTTCTTCGTCGACTGGCCGAAGGTGGCGGTGTTGCCCGTCAGCGAGCCGTACTCGCCGACGACGATCTCCTTCGACGAGCGGCCCGGGGCGCAGCCGACGGCCGCGGCGGCGCCGAGCGCGAGCGCGAGCAGGCCCGTTCTTCGCATCTTCATCCTTCCGATCCTCCTGCGTTTGCTATCGCGAAACGGGGTATTATTTCTTCGCTCACCGGAAAAGTCAAAGCACTAGAATCAGTTTGGATGGAGTATCGACGATTTCCGATCGTCCGTCCGCGCAGTGCCCATCCGATCTCGCGCGACGCGATCGATCCGGACGCCCTCAAGGTTCTGTACCGCCTGAAGAGCACGGGCTACCGCGCCTATCTCGTCGGCGGGAGCGTGCGCGACCTGCTGATGGGACGGACGCCCAAGGATTTCGACATCGGCACGGACGCGCGCCCGGAAGAAGTCCGCGCGATCTTCCGCAACTGCCGCCTGATCGGCCGGCGCTTCCGCCTCGCCCACATCCTCTTCCGCGGCGGGAAGGTGATCGAGGTCGCCACCTTCCGGGGCCGGCCGGAAGCGGCCGACGCCGGGGACGGGATCGACCTCCTCGTCACCTCCGACAACACGTGGGGCACGCCCGAGGAGGACGCCGTGCGGCGCGATTTCACGATCAACGGCCTCTTCTACGACATCGCGGACTTCTCCGTCATCGACTGGGTCGGGGGGCTCGACGACCTCGAGGCGGGGCTCGTCCGCGCGATCGGCGACCCGGACGTCCGGTTCCGCGAGGACCCCGTCCGGATGCTCCGCGCGGTCGAGTTCGCGACCCGTCTCTCTTTCGCGATCACGCCCCGCGACTACGAGGCGATCCTCTCGCACCGGAAGGACCTCGCGCGTTCCGCGACGCCCCGCGTCACCGAGGAGCTCGCCGCGATGCTCCGGGGCGGACAGGCGCTCCCCACGTTCCTCCTGCTGCGCGAAATGGGGCTGCTCGACGTCCTCCTCCCCGAGCTGTCCGACGAGCTCCGCCGGATCGATCCGGAGCACGCCGGAGGCGCCGGGCATTTCTTCTGGACCATCCTCGAGGTCCTCGACGCCGAGCGCCGGCGCGGGCGGGTCTTCGACGAGGCCGTCTATTTCGCGGTCCTCGCGCTCCCGCTCCTCCGCGCCGAGCTCGCGCGCGTGCGCCCCGGCGGCCGGGCCGAGCCGTCGCTCCTGGTCGCGAAGACCAACGCCGTCGTGGACCCCCTGGCCCTGGCGCTCTCGACGCCGAACGCGCTCGTGCACCGGGTCAAATCCATCCTCGTCGCGCAGGGACGGGTCGCCGACTCCCCCGAGATGAAGGCATCGACGCGGCGGTTCCTCGCCCACCCTGATTTCCCCGCGGCGATCGATCTCGCCGACCTGCGGGCGATGGCGAGCGGCCGCGGCGGAGAGCTCGTCCGGGAGTGGCGGCGCCTCGCCGAACGCGGA
>DASTIQ010000062.1 GCA_035717485.1 Thermoanaerobaculia bacterium
GAACCTCGACAATCCGATGGAGGACCGTCGGAACGGAGACGTCCGCGAGACTCCCGTGAAAGGCTTCCGTCAATTCCATGACAACCCGCGACTGCGCGAGACATTAACAGAAGAAGCGAGCGGGGGACTTGATGCATTCTGCGGGAGAGATGCGGTTGCGGCCGGGAAACCGCAGAAGCCGTTGCGCAGCTATGAGTTCCGATCGTCGCCCGCCGCCCCGCTGCTCCGGCGCTGAGTCCCGGCTCCCCGTTCGGGGTCGCGAGTCACGAGTCAAAAGTCACGAGTCAGTGCCCCGGTGGGGAGACCGCCATTGCTTCAGTCGGCACCGGCCGGCATCGCGTGCTGCAGGAACGCGAGGATCTCCGCTTCGACCTCATCCTCGTGACCGACGAGGAGATGACCTCCGGTCGGGAAGCCTACGAAACGCGCACCCCGAACGTGCTCGGCCGTGTATCGGGCGGGCTCGTACGTCCCGTACCCGCAGTCGGCGGCGGAGATGACGAGCGTCGGCGCCGAGATCGCCTCGAGGTCGTATCGCCGGATCGACGAGATCACGGCGGCGTCGTTGACGAGCCCGCGCCGGCGAAGGGTCACCGGAAGGATGTGCCGCAGCATCAGATCGACGCGCGCCTTTTCCGACTCGCTCGCCCGGGCGACGAGCTCGGTCGGCGTGCCGAGGATCGTGCCGATGGCGACGGGGCGCAGCGGTCGCGTGAGGATCCAGAACAGGAAGTCGGAGCGCAGGGCCGTGTCGAACAACGCCGGGACTCCGGACGGGCTCTTCACGGAGGGCGCGCCTCCGGGCCGCGGCGCGTACACGCCCGGGACCATGAGGACGAGCGCCGCGCACCGGTCCGGGTGACGAATCGCGAACTGCAGAGCCGACGGCCCGCCCGCGGAGACCCCGATGACCGCGGCACGCGAAACACCGAGCTCGTCGAGAAGGCAGGCGTGGGCGTCGGCCTGGGCCTCGGCCGAGGCGTCGGGCGGCACCGGCGTGCGCAGGTATCCGAAGCGGGACATCGCGACGACGCGGTATTCCTTTCGACCGAGCCAGCCGGCGAGGTCGAGACCCTGGTCCCACCCGCCGCCGGCGCCGTGGATCGAAAGGACGACCGGGCCCCGGCCGATGGAGCCGAATTCGATCGGGCCGCAGCGGGTGGTCGCGATGGAGCTCTGCGCGACGCGTGCTCTCTCACGGGCGATGTCGCGCCGGGAAAGGATGAAGGCGACGGCCGACAGAACGGCGATCGCGACGGCGGCGATCAGGAGCGCGCGCAGCACGGAGAAATCGTGCCGCCGTTCGCGGGGACGCGCATGAGGAAAAGGAACCAGGAGTCCCGGAGTCGAGGGGCTGATGGGCGGAACCCGGCTCCCCGGCCTGGGTCGGTCGTGAGTCATGAAGCCATGGCCCGCGTGCCTGGCGCTCAGAGAGGCCGGTCGGTTCCGGGGCGGTCAATTCGGCTATCATCCGGGGGAAGGAGCAACAATGAAAAGACTTTTCCTCAGCGCCGCGCTTGCGGCGGCGGTGGCAGGCATTCCCATCCAGGCGCGGGCGGCGGAGCCGGCCGACGCCATCAAGGCGCTGAACCAGGACTTCGTGACGGCCTGGAACGCGCACGACGCGAAGAAGCTGGCCGCCGTCTGGGCGGACGACGGCAGCCTCATCAACCCGTTCGGCCTGAGGTGCGGCAACCGCGCCGAGGTCGAGAAGCTCTTCGAGAACGAGCTCGGCGGCATGATGAAGGCGAGCACGTACAAGATCGACTCATTCGCGGTGCGCAAGACCAGCGACGACGTGATGGTGGGAGACTGGGATGCCACCCTCACCGGGGGAATCGACCCGGGTGGAAATCCGATGCCTCCGTTCCTGCATCACGTGACCGCCGTGTACCGCAACAGCGGCGGACACTGGGCCATTGCGGACGCGCGAGCGTTCCATCTGCTCCCGCCTCCCGGCGCTCCGGCGAAGTAGGCGCGGCAACGATCAGCGTGCCGGGTTCGCCCGGCACGTTTCGTTTTCGGGTGAATCGCGCGCGCCGGCGAGTTGACGACGATCAGGGACTCGGGGCGCCAGCCGCGCGGTGCTGATTTCCGGACAAAAGAACGAGGCCCCTCGCGGGGCCTCGTTGGTCACGGGCGCTTTCGCGCCGCGGCATTCCGATTACAGGCGATAGCTGGAGGCGTTCTCGTAGGTCACGACCTTGGGCGTTCCCTCGAGGAATGGATTCAGCTTCGCGAGGACCTGCGGGTAGGTCGCGTGCTCGTAGGTTTCGGCGTTCTTCTTGCTGTCCCACAGGCTGATGAACTCCGCGCCCTTCGTATCGAGGAGATTCACTTCCTCCTGAAAGCCATTCTGCTTGCGGAGAAGCGGGAGGATCTCCTTCTCCCAGACGGTGGTGAATTCGGTCTCTTTACCCTTCTTGATCTGGAAGTGGACATTGCGTGCGAATTTCATGTGATTCTCCTTTCCCTTGAGCAAGTCCCTTCACACGGGAAGTCCCGAAATGAAGGGTCGGATTCGGCAAGGGACCGAAGCCGATCGAAACTGAAGGGTGTTCACCGTAGCATGACCGAACTTGATTTGAATGATGCAGCGAAATCATTTTGAAGGCGTGAGCGAGCGACTCACGTCCGGCAGGTGCTCGTCGCTGTAATGACGATCACTCGGCGAGATCGTTCGCCGCGCGGCGGAAATCGCCGACTCTTCCGATGCCGCGCGCGAGCCACGCATCTTCGATTTCTTCGAGCGAGTGCGGCATCGGCGACCCGGCGCGGCGGCCTCGTCGATGGTAACGATCCGCGAGGCGTTGACGACGGCGCCGCGTCGGAGGGTCCCGTCGCTTTTTCGCTCACCGCGCAGCTCCCGCACCGGAACAATGCCGGCCGATCCGCGTATGCTGTTTCATGATGAAGGCGAAGGTGTGGGCGATTCTGGCGGCGGCGGGGCTCGCGGCCCCCCTTTCAGGCGCTCCGCCCGCCGCGTCGCGGCTCTCGCTCGCAACCTGCAAGGTTTCGGGTGTCCAGAGGGAGGTCCGCTGCGGTCGAATGGAGGTCTGGGAGGACCGGGCCCGGAAGGCGGGCCGGAAGATCTCCCTGAGGATCGTCGTCCTGCCGGCGACCGGCTCTGACCGCGCGCCCGACCCCGTTTTCCTGCTCGCCGGCGGGCCCGGAGAGTCGGCCGTCGAGGCGGCGGCAGGGGCGGCCGCGGGGAACGCGGAGATCAACAAGAAGCGCGACATCGTGCTCGTCGACGTCCGCGGCACCGGAGATTCGAACGGCCTGCAGTGCCCGTCCCTTCAGGGGCACCAGGGAGTGCTGGGCTTTCTCGACAGCTTCCTTCCGGTTGCCGGAGTCCGCGAATGCCGGCGGTTCCTCGAGCCGCGCGCGAATCTCGCCCTCTACACCACGACGAATGCGATGGACGACTTGGACGACGTGCGCGCCGCGCTCGGGTATCAGCGCGTCAACCTCGAAGGAGGCTCCTTCGGGACGTTCGCGGCGCTCGTCTACATGCGCCGGCATCCCGAGCACGTGCGGACGGCGGTGCTCGAGGGCGTCGTTCCCCCGGGCACGAAGGCCCCTCTCCACTTTGCGCGCAACGCGCAGACGGCGCTCGACCAGGTGATCGCGGCCTGCGGAAAGGACGCGGGCTGCCGCGCGGCGTTTCCAGACGTCCGGGGCGACGTCGATCGCGTCCTCGCCCGTCTCGAGGCGAAAGCGGTCGAGGTGACGATCAAGGATCCGAAGACCGGGGAGCCGCGGAAAATCGTGCTTGGCCGGAACGCGGCCGCCCAGACGATCCGCTACATGCTCTATCTGCCGATCACGGCGGCGCAGATCCCTCTCCAGGTGCATCTGGCGGCGCAGGGCGACTATTCGCGGCTCGTCGAAGAGGCGTATTTGTTCGGAAACCTCGCGACGTCGATCTCCGACGGCTTCTTCCTGTCGGCCACTTGCTCGGAAGACGTCCCCTTCTTCACGCCCGCCGAGGCGGAGGCCGAGGCGAAGGGAACGTTCCTCGGCGACTTTCGCACTCGCGTGCAGAAAGCCGCGTGCGCCGAATGGCCGCGGGGCGAGGTGCCGCCCGACTTCGATCAGCCCGTGAAATCCGGGGCGCCCGCCCTGTTGATCTCGGGCGAACGCGATCCGGCGACGCCGTCGGCGGACGCCGAGAGCGCGGCGAAGCATCTCCGGCACGCGAAGCGCGTCGTGATCCCCGGAGCCGGCCACGATTACGAAGGGGAGAGGGGCGCCGAGGAGTGCATCGGCCGGATCACGACGGCGCTGATCGAGAAGGGAACGGAGTCCGGCCTCGACACGAGCTGCGTCCCGGCGATCGTTCCGGTTCCGTTCGCGCTCAAGGACGACCGGGAGGCGGAAGTGAAACTCTCCGACGCGGACCTCGACCGCTTCGCCGGCTCGTACGTCGGTCCCGACGGCCACGAATTCGTCGTCCGGCGCCGGGGCGCCGTCCTCCAGTTCGTTCTGGGGGAGGGCCGCGAGTTCGTTCTCACGCCGATTGCGCCCGCCCGTTTCCGCATCGAAGGCGCGCCGCCCGGCTATTTCGTCGAGTTCCAGCGCGACGGCGAGAGCGTCACCGGGATACAGCTCGAAGAGGGCCCGACCGAGCGGGAAACGCTGAAGCGGAAGCCGTAGACCGGCTGCGCCGGAAATGCACGCTCGAGGACGCGAATCCGATCGCGTTTCTCCCGAAGTGACGCGGACCCCGATATTTCGCCGCCCGTCGGCAACCTTCGATCCCACAATTGCTGATCAATCGACTCGCCGATGGTAGGCTTTGTCGCAATTTAAGGAGAAAGCCATGAAGACTCGCTCCCTCTTCCTGCTCGCGGGAATGCTCGTGGCCGGTTGCCTGTCGGCGGAGACGACGACATCCGGTGTCGCAACCTGCAAACCGGAACCGCCTTCGCCGGTCGCTCTCACCGACAAGCCCAACCACTTCCTGGCTGTCGGAAGGGCCCAGTGCGGCTGGACGGGCTTCGAAGTGGCGGGCCAGCCGTCGAAGGACGGGATCTCCACCGACCTCGAGGAGATCACCGGCGACTCGGTGACCTCGGTTCGAGGCTACTTCGTCTCCACGATGCTCAACGGGGACAAGACGACCGTTCGGTTTCAAGGCTCGAGCAAGGTGAAGGACGGGAAGTTCGTCAGCGGCGCGGGCACCTGGACCTACATCAGCGGCACCGGAAAGCTCAAGGGCATCAAGGGGAAGGGGAAGTACAAGGGCACTCCCAACGCGGACGGGAGCGTTTCGTACAAGGTCGACGGAGAGTACCAGCTGCCCTAGCGACCCGGCGCTGACTTCCGCCCTCGACGGCGGAAAACCCGGAGCCGTCGCCGGCTCCCGCGGTCGCGAGGAGCCGGCGAGTCGGGGGCGAAGAGGAGCTGCGCCGACGCGCTGCGCGGTTTTCGCCGGCGTCAGGGCT
>DASTIQ010000063.1 GCA_035717485.1 Thermoanaerobaculia bacterium
CCCCCGGCGGGGTCGAACGGCATCGGAGGAAGACGGTTGGAGTAGCCGAACACGGTCGACGGCACGAGCTGATCCAGAGGCGCCGCGAGCCCCTTGAATCCCGCCGCGGCGATCTCCCGCCGGTCGATCGACAGCGAGACGGCTTCGCGGACCCGCGCGTCCGCGAACGGACTTCCCGGCTTGAGCGAGAAGCCGAGGAGCACCTCGGTGATCCCCTGACGCGAGATGAGACGGATCGACTTGCGGGTCGAGGCCCAGTCCCAGAATTCCTCCGGGAACCGCCCGACGACGTCGACCTTCCCGTCCGGGAGGGCCCGTGCCCTTTCTCCCGCGCCGGGGAGCGGGACGATCCAGACCCGGTCGAACGCCGGACGGGGCCCCCAGAACGATTCGAACCGGCGCGCCTCGATCGTCTGGCCGGCCGCTCCCCCGACGAACCGGTAGGGGCCGGTTCCGACGGGGTGGCGGATCGGCGCGTCGGGAGTATCGCGGGGAACGATCGCGATGAAGACGAGCTTGTTCAGGAGCACGGGGCTGGGGTCCCGGGTGATCAGCACGACCGTCGCATCGTCGACGACGCGCACCTCGCGGATCGACTGCACGTAATACCCGTCCATCGACCCGGGGAGCGTCTGCGCGCGGCGGATCGACGCCCGCACGTCCTCCGCTCCGAACGGGCGTCCGTCGTGGAACACGACGCCGCGCCGCAGGTGGAATCTCCATTCGTCGTCGGAGAGGTTCTCCCACCGGACGGCGAGCTCGGGAACGATTTGCATCTCCGGCCCGAAGCCGACGAGCTTGTTGTAGAAGTGGTCGAGCGTCGAGTACGTGCGTTCGTCGTCCTGGCGGTGCGGGTCGAGCGTCGTCGCGGACGTGAGCTGTCCGATCGCGAGGTGCGAAGCCGCGGGACGGGTCGGCCGTGAACACGTCGCCGACGCGATCGTGAGCGCGAGAATCGGCGCCCACCGGTACCTCTTCATGGGGTTTCTCGGCTGCTTCTCTGAGCTGACGGGCGCGATTCTACACCCGCGGGACGCGCGAAAACCGGGTGCTATACTCCCGGCCACCGGAACGGCCCGATGAAATCGACGTTTTCCTGGACCGCTCGCGTCCTCGCGCCGGTCGTGCTGCTTTGCGCCGTCGGCTGCGCCCCGCATGCCGAAACGCGCGTCCTCGCGGTCGTTCAGAGCTCCGACATCACCACGCTCGACCCGAACCGCTCGTTCGAGGTCGTCAACGACATCGTCGCCATGAACATCTTCGATCCTCTCTTCCGCTTCGACCGGCACATGACGCTCCAGCCATCGCTCGCCGTCCGCTGGGAGAATCCGACCGACCGCACGTGGCTCCTCCATCTCCGGCCGGGGGTGCGCTTCCACGACGGCGTGCCGCTCACCTCCGAGGACGTCGTCTTCACGCTTCGCCGCGTCCTCGCCCACCCCGAATCGGAGCTCTTCCCTTTCCTGTCGGGTGTCCGGGCGATCGACGCTCCCGATCCGGAGACCGTCCAGATCCAGACGGAGCAGCCGACCCCGCTGCTGGCGCGGCTCTCCTTCGTCTACATCCTCCCTGCCCGGCGGATGGCCCGCGAGGGCGATGCCGAGTTCTTCCGGCACCCCGTGGGAACGGGGCCCTACCGTTTCCTCGCGTGGAAACCGGGGGACCGCGTCGAAGTCGGGGCGTGGAACGGGTACTGGGGCGGCGCCCCCGCGGTCGCGCGCGCCGCGTTCCGTTCCGTCGAAAAGCCGGAGGCGCGCTGGACCCTCGTCGCCCGCGAGCATCCGACCGTGCTCCTCGAAGGGCCGCGCCAGGGGTGGGAGCAGCACCGCTCCGACCGGGATCTCCGGCTGATCGCCCGCCCGAGCCTGACGGTCTCCTACCTCGGCGTCAACGTCGCGCCGCGCCCGGACAATCCGCTCGCCGACCGGCGCGTTCGCGAGGCGATCCGGCTCGCGATCGACCTGAAGGAGCTTCTCCGCGAGGGCGCCTCCAACCACGGATTCCCGGCCTCGCAATTCGTGCCGCCGGACGTCATCGGATACAACCCGGCGATCCCGCTCCCTCCGCACGACCCGGCGCGCGCGCGCGCCCTCCTCGCCGAAGCGGGCCATCCGGACGGCCTCGATCTCGCTCTCGACATCCAGGCCGAGACCGCGACGCCGCTCGTCCAGAACCTCGTGCGCCAGGCGGGAGCGGCCGCCATCCGCGTGACCCCGAAATTCTGGCCGAAAGAGGAGTTCTTCGACCGGATCGACAAGGGTGTTTCCCAGTTCCACCTCACGGGCTGGGTCTGCACCTCCGGCGAATCGGCCGAGCTCTTCGAATCGTCTCTCCACACCCGCGGATCGGCGGGCGCGCTCGGAAGGGACAACGGAACCGGCTACTCCAACCCGGAGCTCGACCGGCTGATCGAGCAGCTCGTCGCGACGATCGACCCCGGCGCCCGCGTCGATCTGGAGAAGCGCGCGATGGCGATTGCGGTCGCGGACCTTCCGTACATCCCCCTCTACGTCCAGGAAGACCGCTACGTGCTCACGACCGACGTCGCGTGGGAGCCGCGGGCCGACGGCGAGATCTTCCTTCCGGAGGTTCGGCTGCGGTGAGCGCGGAACGCCGGAGCCGCCCCCTCAAGAGGAGGTTCGAGCTGGTGCTCTTGAGCGTGACGGGCATCCTCCTGATCCTCGTCGCCGCCACCATGATCGTCGTCCGGTCCCGGGACCAGAAGCAGCTCCTCGAGCAGACGGCGCTGATGTTCGCCGAGACGACGAACGACCAGATCTGCCAGCAGTACCGCGTCTACTACCACTCGGGCTCGTACAAGTTCCGCGAGATCGTCCGGCGGACGATGGCATGGAACCCCGACGTCCATCGCCTGCTCATCCTCTCGGTCGCCGGCGAAGTCCTCTACGATTCGTCCGAGAGCACGGACTACAACCTCCAGACCGACCGCCCCTCGCGCCGCATCGAAGACCCGCGTCTCGTGGACGCGACGGCCGAGCTGAATCCGCAGGTCTTCCGGGCGCGCGACCCGCGCCTCGGCGATCTCCTCATGGTCGTCTCTCCCTACATCGAAGAATGGGGACGTCACCCGTACTCGGTCGTGTACGTCTTCACGTACCGTTCGCTCGACGCCGCGATGCGCGCCGCCGCTCTCCCGGTCGCGGCCCTGCTCTCCGGATCGCTCATCATCATGGCGCTCGTCGCGCGCGGCCTCGGGACGCGCGTCGCCCGGCCGATCGAGGATCTGACCCGGCGCGTCCGCTCGTTCGAAGAGGGGCGGCATCGCGAGATCGCCGGGCCGTCCGGTTCCCTCGAGATCCAGGAGCTCTCGGAGACGTTCGAAAGGATGGCGACCCGTCTCGAGGAGCACGTGCAGAAGCTCGAGACCGCGAACGAAGAGCTGAAGACGCTGGACCGGCTGAAGACCGACCTCCTCGCCAACGTGAGCCACGAGCTGAGGACGCCGCTCTCGGCGATCCGCGGGTACGTCGAGTTCATGAGCGACGGCAACCTGGGCCCCGTGAGCGCCGAACAGGGGCGTGCCCTCTCGATCTGCCTCCGGAACATCGACCGGCTCAACAAGAACATCAACATGCTGCTCGACTTCTCGCGCATGGAGCTCGGCCGCGTCGCGATCAACCCCGCCCCCTTCCGGCTCGACGTCGTCCTGCGCCAGACGCTCGCTTCCCTCGAAGCCGAGGTGCGAAAGAAGAAGGTCGTGCTCGAGTCGGCGATCGCCGAGCCGCTCCCTGCCGTCGTCGGCGACCGCGACCGGCTCGTCCAGGTCTTCGAGAATCTCGTCGTCAACGCGATCAAGTTCACGCCCCCCGGCGGCCGCATCTGGGTCTCCGCGGAGCCGGACCCGGCGGGCCGCGAGGTCCGGCTCTCGGTCGCCGACAGCGGAATCGGGATCGCCGGACCGGAGCGGGAGCGGATCTTCGCGAAGTTCTACCAGGTCGAAGCGGGCGCGGCCCGTCGCTTCGGCGGCGTCGGACTGGGCCTGGCGATCGTGAAGTCGATTCTCGACGCCCACCGGGTCGAGATCTCGGTGGAGGACCGCGCCGGCGGGGGAACCGTCTTCCGGTTCGCGCTGCCCGTCGCGGCCCCGCGCGCGGCGCAGCCGGCGCTGCCGTCGGGCGAGGCGGTCCGCGATTCCCGGCCGGTCCGGATCCTCGCGATCGACGACGACGCGGATTTCCTCTCGTATCTGGTCGACGCGCTCCGGGGAGAAGGCCGGGAGGTCGTCACCGCGGCGACCGCCGACCAGGGACTCGCGATGGCGCGCTCGGAGCGTCCGGACCTGATCCTCCTCGACGTCTTCCTCCCGGACCGCAACGGGTTCGACGTGCTGCAGGCGCTGAAGGCGGACCCCGCGACCCACGCGATTCCCACGCTCCTCGTCACCGTCGTCAACGAGAAGCCGGAAGGGTTCCGCCTCGGCGCCCGCGACTACCTCATGAAGCCGGTCGAGGGTGCCGTGCTCGTAGAGGCGGTCGAGACCGCCCTCTCGCGCCGCGACCCGGCAGGCGCCACGATCCTCGTCGTCGACGACGAGCCCGACGTGACGTCCTTTCTCTCGACGGTTCTCTCGGCGCGCGGCTACCGGACGATCGAGGCCGCGTCGGGCGCCGAAGCGCTCGCGATCGGCGCCCGGGACCGCCCGGACCTCATTCTCCTGGATGTTATGATGCCCGGAATGACCGGCTGGGAGGTGCTCCGCCGGCTGCGCGAATCCGCCCTCGCCGATGTTCCCGTGATCGTCCTGAGCGCCCGCGAGAGTCCGGAAGACGTCGCCGAAGGCCTGCGGTTCGGAGTCCGAGGCTACCTCGGCAAGACCGCCGGCCTCGATCGCCTCATCGCGGAGATCCGCTCCGCGCTCGGCGGCCCGCCCCCCGCGGAGGCGGCGCCGTGACCGCCGGCCCCCCCTGCATCCTGATCGTCGACGACGAAGACGACGTCCTCGACCTCCTCACCGTCGTCTTCGAGACCGAGGGCTTCCGGACGCTGGTCGCCTCCGACGGGCCGAGCGCGCTCACGCTCGCTTACGACGAGGTGCCCGACGTGATTCTCCTCGACGTCATGATGCCGGAGATGGACGGCTGGCAGGTCCTGCGGGCGCTCAAGGTGGAGGAGCGCACCTCGCGGATCCCCGTCGCGATGATCTCGGCGCGGACGGAAGGGCGGGACAAGATCATCGGGCTCCAGGAAGGCGCGGTCTCCTACGTCGAGAAGCCCTTCTCCCCCGCCGAGGTCGTCGCGGAAGTCCGCTCGATCCTCGGGAGGCAGGCATGAACTCGCCCGCCGATTTCGATCGCGAGGAAGCCGGGCGTCTCCGCGCCGAATGGCTGCAGTACCGCTCCCGCCTCAACGACCCGGAGACCGGACTTCCCACGCTCGCGGGGATCGTCGACGACCTCCGCCGCCAGCTCGAGGGCGGAATGCCTCTCGGCGTCTTCACGCTCTCGCTCTATGCCGAGCGCCAGCTCGAGGAATCGTGGGGATGGCAGGCCTACGACCGGCTGGTCGTCGAGTTCATCCGGACGCTGCGGCTCGACCGCGGCAACGGCGTCGTTCCGGAGGGGCTCCTCTGCGTGCCGGGCGTCCGCGCGGACGAGGTCTTCCTCTTTCTCCCGCTCGAGCCGGAGCGCATCGCCTCGGGTTCCCCCGCGGAATGGCTGGCGGAACGGGCCGAGCGGCTCGACCACTACGTGAAGAAGTTCTTCGCGCAGCGTCTGCCGTCCGCCGACCGGTTCCGGAACTACGTCGGCGCCTCGGTCATCTTCGCCGATCCGAAGGTCCGGGTGGAACGGCTCGTCTATCGCGGCATCCGCGAGGCCCGGAGCGAGGTGGACGACCGCACGGCTCGCGCCGAGCTTCGCGGGTCCGATCTCCTCCGCCGGATCATCGCCGAATCCCGCATCACGCCGGTCTTCCAGCCGATTTTCGAGCTCGCGACGGGACGCGTCTTCGCCTTCGAGGCGCTCTCGTGGGGCCCGCCGGGCAGCGGGTTCGAGACGGGCGAGACGCTCTTCGCCTTCGCGGAGCGCGCCGATCTCCTCCTCCCGCTCGAGCGCGTCTGCCGGCGGCGGATCATGGAAGAGGCCGGCGCGATCACGCCGGAACAGCTCCTCTTCGTCAACCTCTCCCCCGCGGCGGCGACCGACGACGAGTTCCTCGACGGGACGTTCGTCCGGCAGGTCCGCGAGGGAGGATTCGAGCCCTCCCGGGTCGTCGTCGAGATCACCGAGCGGACGTACGCCCTCCACCACGCGCTCTTCACGAAGGTGCTCCAGGAGCTTCGCGGCGAAGGGTTCCTGATCGCCGTCGACGACATGGGAACCGGCTACGCCTCCTTCTCCTCGCTCGCCGAAATCCAGCCCGATTACCTGAAGTTCGACAGCGTCTTCGTCCACGAGATCCAGAACCACCGGATCAAACGCGACCTCCTCGACGCGATGCTGACGTTCGCGAAGAAGACCCACACGCACGTGATCGCCGAGGGGATCGAGACGGAAGAGGAGCTCGACACGCTGATCGAGCTCGGCGTCCCGCTCGGGCAGGGCTTCCATCTCGCACGGCCCACGGCGCTGGCGGAGGCGATGAAGCACGTCAAGACCGCCTGACGGCGGCCGGTCGAGGGAAAGTCCCGGGTCTCGAGTCGAAAGTCGCGGGTCGGAGATGGACCGGCCCCGAATCGTCTGCCTTTTCCGGGATCTGGCCCGTCCGTCGCTGCTCGTCCCCCCTCCCCCTGTCTCGACTGGCCACTCGACGACTCGCGACTCGGGTCCGTCCTCCCGCGACTCCTGTTGACATTCGACAAGAAAACATGAAACCTTTCCTCTTGTCGAACGTCTAGGAGAGTGAGGAACCGAATGGCCAGGAACAAGACCGAGCCGAAGTCCGACCTGCTGCAGGGGACACTCGACCTGCTGATCCTGAGGACGCTCTCCCTCGGAGCGATGCACGGGTGGGGGATCTCCCAGCGCATCCAGCAGATCTCCCGGGACGTGCTGCAGGTGAACCAGGGATCGCTCTATCCGGCCCTCGCGCGGCTCGAGGTCGCGGGCTGGCTCGAGGCTCGGTGGGGGGTTTCCGAAAACAACCGGCAGGCGAAGTTCTACTCGCTCACCCCCTCGGGACAGCGGCGGCTCGCGGTCGAGACGGAGAACTGGGAGAGGCTGTCGGCGGCCGTCGGCCGCGTGCTCCGGCTCGCCGGACAGGAGGGCTCATGAATCCCCGGACGCTGTTTCGCCGGATCGGCCGCGTCGCGCGGCGGGACCAGCTGGACGCCGAGGCCGAGCGGGAGCTCGCGTTCCACGTCGACATGCGGACGGCGCAGCTCACCGAGAGCGGCACGCCGCCGGAGGAGTCCCGTCGGCGCGCCCTCGCGGAATTCGGAGGACGGATCCAGGTCCGGGAGTCGTGCCGCGACGCGCGCGGGCTTCCGCTCTTCGAAACGCTCGCGCAGGACTTTCGCTACGGCGCCCGGATGATCCGCCGGAGTCCGGGCTCCGCCGCCGTCGCGATCGCGACGCTGGCGCTCGGGATCGGCGTCAACGCGGCATTTTTCTCGGCGGTCAACGCGATCCTCCTCCGCCCGCTCCCCTTCACGCACGAGAACCGGCTCCTCCTGCTCCACCAGCCCGCGCCGGGAGCCGGGGTCGAGGACGCGCAATTCTCCCCGCCCGAAGTCCGCGATCTCGCGGAGCAGAGCCGCACCCTCGATTCGATCGCCGAATACCACTCGATGGAGTTCACCCTGCTCGGCCACGGCGATCCGATTCGCGTGCGAACCGGCGTCGTCTCGGCGTCGTTCTTCGACCTGCTCGGCGTGCGGCCGGCCCTCGGGCGGACGTTCCGCGCGGGCGAGGACGGGCACGGCGCTCCCCCCGTCCTCGTCCTCTCGCACGACTTCTGGCAGAACACGCTGGGCGGCGATCCCGCGATCGTCGGGAAAGCCTTCGAGATGAACGACCGGGTCCACACCGTCGTCGGCGTGCTCCCGGCCCTCCCGCAATACCCGGACGAGAACGACGTCTACATGCCGGTCTCGGCCTGCCCGTTCCGCGCCCGAAAGGGATGGGACGAAAACCGCGGGGGACGCGGGCTCACGGTCTTCGCGCGGCGGCGCATCGGCTCGACGACCGAGCAGGCCCGCCGGGAGCTCGGGGTGATCGCCGCCCGGCTCCGGACGCGCTACCCCGACGCGTATCCCGCCGGCGCCCGGTCGACGTTCGACGCGAGTCCCCTCCGGGACGATCTCACCCGCAACGCCCGCCTCACGTTCGTCGCTCTGCTGGCGACCGCCGGATTCGTGCTGCTGATCGCCTGCGCCAACGTCGCGAACCTCACCCTCGCCCGCCTCTCGCGGCGCCGCCGCGAGCTCGCGGTCCGAGCCGCGATCGGCGCGGGCCGGGCGCGGATCCTCCGGCAGCTCGTGACGGAGAGCACGATGATCGCGCTCGCCGGGGGCGCCCTCGGCCTCGGCATCGCGCTCGTCAGCCGGCATTTCCTCGTGTCGTTCGCCGGACGCTTCACCCCGCGCGCCGCCGAGATCTCGGTCGACGGCCGCGTCCTGCTCTTCACCGTCGCCGTCTCGCTCGTCACCGGAATCGCCTTCGGCGCGTTTCCCGGGCTTCGCGGCATGCGCGACCTCGCCGGCGCGCTCAAGGAATCCGACGAAGGGCGGACCGTCGCCGGAGGGCGGCGCGGCAACGGTCTGCTCGTCATCCCCCAGGTCGCCGTCTCGCTCGTGCTCCTCGTCGCGGCCGGCCTCCTCGTCAAGAGCCTCATCCGGCTCTCGCGGGTCGATCCGGGTTTCGCGCCCGAGAACGTCCTGACCGCGCGCGTCTCGCTCGACTGGTCCCGTTACACGAAACCGGAACAGTCCCGGGCGCTCTACGACCGGCTCCTCGAGAAGGTCTCCGGATTCCCGGGCGTTCGCGAGGCGGCGGTCGCCTCCGCGTTCCCGTTTTCCGGCGGCACCCCCTTCAATTCGGACATGGAGATCGAAGGGCGTCCCACGCCGGCCGGGCAGGCGGCGCCGCAGGTGTATCCGCAGGTCGTCGGGCCGGCATTCTTCCGGGTGGTCGGGATTCCGCTGCTCCGCGGGCGCGCGTTCACGGATCACGAAATGCCGGACGCGCGCGATGCGCATCTCGTCGTGGTCGTCAACGCCGCGTTCGCCCGCCGCTACTTCGGAAGCGAGGCCGCTGCCCTCGGCCACCGGATCAATATCGGCGGCCCGCCGGTCGATTGGCGCGAGATCGTCGGCGTCGTCGGGGACGTCAAGCAGTTCGGGCTCGACAAGCCCGCCGGCGAGGAAGCCTACGTTCCCTACGTGCAGGGAGGCGGGAACACGATGCGGGTCCTCGTCCGCGCGTCCTCCGATCCGGAGCGTCTCTCGCGGCAGCTCGTGGCCGCCGTCCATGAACTCGACAGGACGGCGCCGGTGAGCGACGTGCACACCCTCGAGCGCCTCAAGCACAGCTCTCTCGACTCCCCGCGCCTGACGACCACGCTCTTCACGGGGTTCGCGCTCCTCGCCCTCGCGATCGCCGCCGCCGGCATCGGTGCGGTGACGGCCTTCTCGGTCGGCCAGCGCACGCGGGAAATCGGCATCCGCATGGCGCTCGGCGCCTCGAAGCGCGACGTCCTCGGGATGGTTCTGCGCCAGGGGATGCGTCCGGTGTTCATCGGACTCGCCATCGGCCTCGCCGGAGCGTTCGCGTTCGCCCGGGTGCTGTCGGCCCTCCTCTATACCGTGGCGCCCACCGATCTGCCGACCTTCCTGCTCGTCTCCGCCGCGCTCGTGGCGACGGCAGCGGTGGCGTGTCTGGTGCCGGGGCGGAGGGCCGTGCGGGTCGACCCCATGGTCGCCTTGCGCAGCTGACGCGGCGATACATCGAGCGAATACGGGCGCGTCTCGCC
>DASTIQ010000064.1 GCA_035717485.1 Thermoanaerobaculia bacterium
TGATTTTGATCGAGAACGGAGGGGCGACGCCGAGCGCTTTCGGTTTCGGCGACCTGGATTTCGCGGCGAAGTGGAAGGTCGTCGAAGAAACGCCCGGCTCGAAGCGCCCCGCGTTCACGGTCAACGCCGCCGTCGAGTTCCCGACGGGGAGCGAGAAGAAACAGCTCGGCTCGGGTCTGGCCGACTACGGCGTGAATCTGATTCTCCAGAAGAGCCTCTCACCCGTGACCCTGCTCCACGTCAACGCGGGCGTCCAGTTCGCCGGCAACACCCAGACCGGCGTCGTCGGAATCCACACCCCCGGACACATCCTGAGCTCGGGGGTGTCGGTGACGCGCGACTTCTCGCCCGCGCTCCATCTCGGGATCGACTTGAACGGCGCCGAGGTCCACGACGGGGGACCCAAGGAGCGACAGCTGCAGCTCACCCTCGGTGGAAACTACGCGTTCACGTCGGACGACACGTTCGATTTCGCGGTCCTCGTCGGCTGGGAAGGCGCGCCGCGCGTCGGGTTCCTCGTCGGAGTCTCGGTCACTCCGTAGCGTAACGTCGCGCCGGCTCTTCCTACTGGGCGCGGCCGGAGCCGGGCTCGTATTTCCACGCGGTCTGCGTGGCCGCTCCCTCGGCGAATCTCGTGTCGACGTATTCCTCGAACGCGATCTTCCGGTCGAGGACGCCCGTCTCGATCATGAGATCGCGGACCATGTCGAAGTCCGCCTTCCGGGGCGACAGCCGCGTGTAGATGACGCGATCGAGCGGCTCCGTCAGCGCGTGCCGCAGGATCTCGGGGCGCTGGCGATAGTAGTAGCGCGCCACGAAATCCGCGGCCAGCTCCCGGTGAGGCTTCCCTTCGTCGAGCCAGAGTCCCGATCGCGCGATGCCGTCGACGAGCACCTGGACCGCCTGCGGGCGCGTGTCGATGACGTCCTGCCGCACGACGACGACGCACGACATGAAGTCGGGCCAGTATTCGCGCGCCGGGAAGAGGACGCGGCCGTAGCCGGCGAGCTCGGCCTGCGACGGATACGGCTCTCCCATCGAGAAGGCGTCCACGGCCCCCGCCGCGAGCGCGCCCGTGACGTCGGCCGGCGACATCTCGATCATGTGGACGTCCTTCCCCGACATCCCGTTGCGCTGGAGCGCGCGGAAGACGATCAGCCTCTCGTCCGAGAAGCGGCTCGGGATCGCGATCGTCCGGCCCGCGAGATCGCGGACGGAATGGATCGGCCCGTCCTTGCGCACCACGACCGCGCTCCCGTAGCGGTGGCCGAGATAGACGATCTTGATCGGGACGCCCTGGGCGCGGAGAGCGATCGCCATCGGCGCGACCATGAAGCCGACCTGCATGCGGTTGGCGATCAGCGCCTCCTTGATCTCCGGAAATCCCTGGAACATCCGGGGGATGAAGAGGTTCCCGTCGAGCGAGTTGCGGGTGATGAAGTCGGTGACCGGGCACGCGAGGTGGCACGTGACGGGGATGTACGCGACGTTCAATTTCCGCTTCTCCGGCGGCAATCGATCGTTGAGCGCGGCCGACCAGTCGAAGTTCATCGCGAGGTGCGCGGCGGTGATCGCGATCACCCAGGCCGCCAGCCCGGAGAGCACGAGCCGGCGGGCGCGCTTCGGGGAGGACGCGCGGGTCATGCCCCCTCCGCGCGGAATCCCCAGCGCAGGGCGCGGAGCCGCGCGAGCCGCGCGATTCCGACGTTGAGCGCGAGGCCGATCACCCCGATCAGGAACATCGCCGCCACCACGAGATCGTACCGTTTCCCGGCGTTGCGGGAGTCGATGACGAGATACCCGAGGCCGGAGTTCACGGCGATCATCTCGGCGGCGACGACGACGAGCCAGGCGATCCCGAGCGCGATCCGGATCCCGCCGATCAGCTCCGGGAGCGCCGCCGGGAAGACGACCCGCGCGAGCAGCGCTCCTCGCGAAAGTCCGAAGTTCCGGCCCGCGTTCCGGTAGATCGCCGGCACGCCGCGCACGCCGTTCATCGCGGCGACGAGGATCGGGAAAACCGATCCCAGGAAGATCAGGAACGTCGCCGCCGTGTCGTTGACGCCGAAGAGGACGATCGCGACCGGGATCCATGCGAGCGGGCTGATCGGCCGCAGGAACTGGATCACGGGATTGGCCGCGCGCGCGGCCGCCGGCTGCCACCCCAGGAAGACCCCCAGGGGAATCCCGACCGCGACGGCCGCCCCGAAGCCCGCCGCGACCCGGAGGAGCGAGTCGCGCACGTAGGCGAGCAGGAGACCCTTCCGGGCGAGCTCCGCGATTCCCCTGGCCACCGCCGCCGGCGAGGGGAAAACCGTCGTCCCGGTCGCCCGGACGGCGGCATGCCAGATCGCGAGGAGAAGCGCCGCGGCGCCGAGGGGAAGGAGCACCGATTCGATCCTTCGCACGCGCATCAGATTTTGTGGGCGAGCCCGATTTCCTCGAAGATCCCGTCGCGGAGCTCGAGATACCGGCGGGAAGAAAGGTCGCGCGGGTGCGGCAGGTCGATCGGAACGATCCGGCGGATCCGCGCCGGGCGGGCCGACATGACCACGACGCGGTCGGCCAGCTGGACCGACTCTTCGATGTCGTGGGTCACGAAGAGGATCGTCTTCCTCTCCGCCTGCCAGATCCGGAGGAGCTCGCCGCGCATGACGAGCCGCGTGATCGAGTCGAGCGCGCCGAACGGCTCGTCGAGGAAGAGCGTGTCGGGGTCGACCGCGAGCGCTCGCGCCACCTCGACGCGCTGCTTCATTCCGCCCGAGAGCTCGTGGGGATACGCCCGCTCGAAGCCCGAGAGCCCGACCATGCCGACGTAGTGCGCGATGCGGCGCTCACGCTCGACGCGCGGGAGCTTCCCGAGGCCGAAGCCGATGTTCCCTTCGACGGTGAGCCACGGGAAGACGCCGCGCTCCTGGAAGACGAAGATCCGGCGCGGATCGGGGCCCCGGACCTCCTGCCCGTCGATCGTCGCCGAGCCCGCCGTCGGCGCGAGGAAGCCGGCGACGACGTTCAGGAGCGTCGACTTGCCGCAGCCGGAAGGCCCGAGGATGCACACGAACTCCCCCTCGCGAACGTCGAGGTCGATGTCCTCGAGAACGCGAACTTCGCTTCCCTCTGCGCGGAAAGTCATCCGCAGGCCGCGGATGGAGAGCTTCGCCCGGTCGGCGGCGGCGGCGGGAATCACGCCCACGACTCCTCTCCGGAATCGGCGTAGCCCCAGCGGAGCGCGGGCAGACGCTCGATCCGGCGCATGGCGGCGTCGAGCCCGACGCCGATCGCGCCGATCAAAACCATTCCCGCGACGACGAGGTCGTAGCGGTTGCCGGCGTTCCTCGCGTCGATGATCAGGAACCCGAGCCCGGAATTGACCGCGATCATCTCCGCGGCGACGACGACGAGCCAGGCGATCCCCAGGGAGAGCCGCAGCCCGACGAGGAGCCGGGGCAGGATCGCCGGAAGAAGGACCCGCCGGGCGATCTCGCCGGAGCTCAGTCCGAAGTTCCGCCCCGCGTTCCAGTGGATGTCGGGGACGTTCCCGACCGCCGTCATCGTCGCGATCGCGATCGGGAGCGACGACGCGACGAAGATGATGAAGACCGCCGACAGGTCGCCGACGCCGAACCAGAGGATCGCGAGCGGGATCCACGCGAGGGCCGAGATCGGCCGAACGAGCTCCAGCAGCGGGGCGAGAGCCATCGCCCCCCGCCGGTACCACGCGAGCGTGATCCCCAGGGGGACGCCGACGGCGACCGCGAGCAGGTAGCCCCAGGTCACGCGAAAGAGCGACGCGACCACGTGCTTGACCAGAAAACCCTTCCGCGCGAGCTCGGCGATCGCGCGGACGACCGGGAGAGGACCGGGAAGGAGCGGAAACCTTCCCGTCCGGATCGCCAGGTCCCACAGGACGATGAGCGCGGCGATTCCGGTGAACGGAAGAATCCGTTCTCCGAGTCGCGTCCGTCGTCTCGGCGAAATCCCGGGCTCCGTCAAGGCGCCGGAAAGTCTATCGGAGAATCGCTCGCGGGCCTTCTCGAACGGAAGGGAGCCGGTCCGTCCCGAAACTCATTGATCCGCGTGAACTTCCGGTGGCAGGAGGGCCGCAGGCGAAGTTCTTGCAAGAACCGGCGGGGCCACCAAAGGAAAGCAGGAGAACCGATCGATGAAGGACATCGGAAAGATTCTTCCGCGGGCAGCGACCGGGATCACGGGGATCGACGAGGTCCTGAAGGGCGGCCTGCCGGTGAACCGGCTCTATCTCCTCCAGGGGCAGCCCGGGGTGGGAAAGACGACCTTCTCGGTCCAGTTCCTGATCGAAGGAGTCCGGCAAGGCGAAAAGGGGATGTACATCACCCTCTCGGAGACCGAGGAAGAGATCCGGTCCGTCGCCGCCTCCCACGGATGGAACCTCGACGGCATCTCTCTCCAGGAGCTTTCGGCGCAGAGAGCGGCTCTCGAGCCTTCCTCGCAGAACACGCTCTTCTATCCGTCCGAGGTCGAGCTCGGCGAGACGATGCGGAGGGTTCTCGACGACATCGACCGTGTCGGCCCGAAGCGCATCGTCTTCGACTCCCTCTCGGACCTCCGCATGCTCTCGCAGAGCCCGCTCCGCTTCCGGCGGCAGATCCTGGCCCTCAAGCAGTACCTCGCCTCGCGCGACGCGACGGTGATTCTCGTCGAGGACATGTCGATCGAAGGCGGGGACCTGCAGCTCCAGAGCCTCGCCCACGGCGTGATCACGCTCGAGCAGCACTCCCCGGTCTACGGGGCCGACCGCCGGCGTCTCCGCGTCGTGAAGCTCCGCGGGTCGTCCTTCATCGCCGGATATCACGACTTCCGGATCGAGACCGGCGGAATGAAGGTCTTTCCGCGCCTGACGGCCACCGACTACCCGAGGCTCCAGAGCGAGGAACAGATCTCGAGCGACAGCCCGCAGATCGACGAGTTGATTGGAGGAGGTCTCGCCTTCGGCACGAGCACCTTGATCCTGGGGCCGGCGGGAACCGGGAAGTCGGCGCTCGCTTCGACCTACGCGTACGCCGCCGCCCGGAAAGGACACAAATCGATCTTCTTTCTCTTCGAGGAGGGTCTGGGAACGTTCTTCACGCGCGCGCGCTCGCTCGGAGCGGACCTCCTCCCCTTCGCCGAGGACGGGACGATCAGCGTCCGGCACCTGGATCCGGCCGAGCTCGCTCCGGGAGAGCTCGTCGAGCAGGTACGGGAGGCCGTGGAGAACGCCGGCGTCCGCATGGTCGTCATCGACAGTGTCGGGGGGTATCTCACGGCGATGCTCGAGGAAAACTCCCTTCTCTCGCAGATGCACGAGTTCCTGAACTACCTCCGGCGCCGGGGAGTGGTCGTGATCCTGGTGATGGCACAGCACGGCTTCCTCGGCCCCGCGATGGCGGCGCCGGTGGACGTCAGCTATCTCGCCGACAACGTCATCCTGCTGCGATATTTCGAAGCGGGGGGTCACCTTCTGAAGGCCATCTCCGTGGTCAAGAAGCGAGCCGGCTGGCACGAGACGTCGATCCGCGAGTACCGGGTGGACGCGTCCGGCGTGCGCGCGGGCAAGCCCCTCTCCGGATTCCAGGGGCTGATGACGGGAACGCCGCGCTTCACGGGGCGCGAGGAGGCGCTCCTGTCCGAGGGACATGAGCCTTCCCAATAGAGGGCCCGAGGAAATCGTCCTGATCCTGGCGCCGCGCGGACGGGACGGCGCCCTCGCGCGCGACCTGCTCGAAGCGGAAGGAATCTCGGCCCGGCTGTGCCCGGACCTCGTCGACTTCTGCGCGAAGCTCCCCGAGTCGGGCGCCGGGCTCGTCACCGAAGAGGCCCTGAGCCCCCACTTCGACTGCCTCGCCCGGGCGCTCCGCGACCAGCCGGCGTGGTCCGACTTCCCGATCGTGGTGTTCCGGTCGACCGAGCCCGACACCGCCGGACATCTCCTCGAGATGCTCGAGTACCTCGGCAACGTGACGCTCCTCGACCGGCCGGTCCGAAAGCTCAACCTCGCGACCGCCGTTCTCGCGGCGCTCCGGGCGCGCCGCCGCCAGTACGAGCTCCGCGACCGCCTCGCCGATCTCGAAGAAAACGTCCGCCAGCGCGACCGCTTCCTCGCCATCCTCGGTCACGAGCTGCGCAATCCCCTCGCCGCGATCACGGCCGCCGTCGAGCTCTCCCGGCGGCGGGGCAAGGCGGTGCTGTCGGAGGAGATCGGGGTCGTCCACCGCCAGAGCCGCCATCTCGCGCGCCTCGTCGACGACCTTCTCGACGTCTCCCGGGTGACCTCCGGCAAGATCGTGCTCGAGTGCGCGATCGTCGAGCTCGCCGAGCTCGCGGAACGGTGCGCGGAATCGCTCGCCCCTTCCGCGGCGGCCCGGGAGATCGACGTGAGCGTGATCGCGGACCGCGACGTCCGCGTCGAAGGGGATCCCGTCCGTCTCGAGCAGAGCGTCACGAACGTCCTGAACAACGCGATCAAGTACACCCCTCGCCGCGGCCACATCGTCGTCGAGGTCCGCCGCGAAGAGGGACGAGCCCTCGTCGCGATCCGCGACACGGGCGCGGGAATCTCGCCCGAGATGCTGCCGCACATCTTCAACCTCTTCACCCAGGCCCAGGACACGCTCGACCGCGCCCAGGGCGGGATGGGGATCGGTCTGACCCTGGTCAAGAGCCTCGTCTCGCTCCACGGGGGGAGGGTCGAGGCGAGGAGCGAGGGCCTCGGCCGGGGGAGCGAGTTCCGGATCTGGCTCCCGCTCGCCGCGGCCGCGCCCGCCGGCCCCGGGACGCCGCGCGACGAACCGGTCCCCGACTCGGCGACCCGCCGAATCGTGCTGATCGAGGACAACGGCGACCTCCGGGAATCGATCCGGCAGCTCCTCGAGCTCGACGGTCATTCGGTGGCGACGGCGGGAGACGGGGCGGAGGGACTCGAGCTGATCCGCTCTCTGCGCCCCGACGTCGCGCTGATCGACATCGGGCTGCCCCGTCTCGACGGATACGGGGTCGCGCGAACGGTGCGGTCCGAGCTCGGCCGCGACGCCCGGCTCATCGCGCTGACCGGATACGGCCAGGCCGAGGACCGGGAGAAGGCCGCGCGTGCGGGCTTCGACGGGCACCTCACGAAGCCGATCACGGGCCGAGCGCTGCGTCGGGTGCTTTCGGATGCCTCCCTCCCCCGCTGATCTCCCGCTCCCGCAATCTCTCGATATCTCCCGAGGGCCGTCCTCCGGCAGAGTGCGCCGAAGCGTGAGATACCCTCCTCGCCCGTTTCTCCCCGATCCCGCTTGAGCGGCGCGTTCTGGATCTCCCCGGACCCGGAGACCCCCGGAGGGTTTCGCATCCTCGCGACCGAGCCGGCCGACAATCCTCGCCGCTACGTTCTCGCCGACCGCGCCTCCGCCGGGCGGTTCCTCCGGGATCGCGGCGCCTCGGAGAGCGATATCCGCGAGGCGCTCGACGCCGCGATCCGCGAGGGACGGTCATCCGTGTTCGTCGAACCGGACGGGCCCGTCGCCTCGGACTGACCCGCGCGCCCGCTTGCGGCCGGCTTCAGGTCGACGTGATAGCTTGCCGCCGAAAACCGGAGGAAACGTCATGAGAGGTTCGCGTGCGCTCGTTACCCGGCTCGGTCTCGCCGCTCTCCTTGCCGGGGGAATCGCCCTTGGAGCCGGCGCCCCGGAGATTTCCGCCCCGCTCAAATCGGAAAAGCTCACGCTCCCGCCCGACGTTCCCGCCCCGTCCTTCGATCGGATCGAGATGCGGCGGGAAGCCGCCGGAACGTACACGGTCTCCCTCGTCCCGTCGGACCGCTCGCTCGTCCTCCCGTCGGTCGATCTGCGCCTCCTCGTCCCCCGCGTGCCGGCGCTCGCGCGCGGCAACGCCGATCTGACGAAGATCGCCCTCGTGCAGCGCGAGTTCAACCGCAACGAGGTGCACAACGATCTTCCCGGCGGTCTCGACTTCTCGATCGCGAACAACTGCCTGCGGCAGGGGCTCTGGGAGATCAAACTGACGGAAACGCGGGCGGGAAAGACGCAGACTCTCTACCACGCCTGGTTCGACTTCCCGAAGCCCGCGTATGCCGCGCTCTTCGAAGAGGTGAACGGATTTCCCTACGCCGACTGGGACGCGCTCTTCTCGAGCTACCCGAAGCTCGCCGGCCTCCCGGTGCCGCTCGCGGAGCTCCGGCGGATCGCGTCGGAGACCACTCTCCCCGCCATCGACCTCCATTCCGGCGATCCGCTCCAGCGGCTCCCCGAGCAGGCCGGGAAGGTCAAGCTGCTCCTGACGCCGATCGCGACGTACGGGGACTTCGCGGCCCCCGGAAAGCAGCCGATCGTGACCGCGCGGTTTTCCGAGCCGGGCTTCTACGACCCGAACGACCCGATGAAGTTCGACCTCGCGTGGCTCGCGCACCCGACGCGAACGATCGTCCGAAAAGCGTCGCCGCCGGCCGGCGGCGCGCCCTACTCCGAGATCGAGATCGATTTCGAAAACGGAAATCGAATTCTCTTCGCGGACTCGCGGATCGATTCCCTCGTCGGCCGGGCCGCCGCGCCCGAAGCGGAAAACGACGTCCTGAAGATCGTGTCGGGGATCGGGACGCCGACGATTCACGCGAAAGCCGGCGAGCGCGCGGCCGAGCTCGCCGAGGATCGACCGCGCTATCTCTTCCTGCTCGACTCCCGCGGCGCTCTCGCCGACAACCATTTCGGCGGCATCGACGGGATCTACCTCTGGAAGAACGCCGACGCTCCGCGCCGTCTCCAGGTCTGGATCGTCGGCTACGAGCGGATCGCGTTCGTCGCGCACGCGACGCTCGAGATGCCGTAAGGTGGACGGCGGCCCCGGACCGGCCGGCGGCGGCCGGTCGAAAGGAAACGCGATGCAGAAGATCACTCCATTTCTCTGGTTCGACGATCAGGCCGAGGAGGCGGCCCACTTCTACGTCTCCGTGTTTCGGCGATCGAAGATCGGGACCATCAGCCGCGCGGGCGAAGAGGGTCCCGACGGGAAGAAGAAAGCGCTCGTCGTCACGTTCGAGCTCGAGGAACAGACGTTCATGGCGTTGAACGGCGGCCCGCGGTACCACTTCACCCCCGCGCTCTCGCTTCTCGTCCATACCGACAGCCAGGAAGAGATCGACGATCTCTGGGAGAAGCTCTCGGCGGGCGGACGAAAGGACCGGTGCGGCTGGCTCCAGGACCGCTACGGACTCTCCTGGCAGATCGTCCCGCGAGCGCTCGGGGAGATGATGTCGGACCCGGATCCCCGGAAATCGAAGAGGGTGATGGGCGCGCTCCTCGGGATGGACCGGATCGTCATCGAAGACCTGCGGCGCGCCTATCTCAGCGACGAGGACGACACGGGCCCGGTGGTCCGAATGTGAACGTCGCCGCGATCCGGCGATATCGGGCCGGCCGCGCACCGGGACAGCCTCGGCGCGGACGGAGAACCGCGGATCGACGGTCGTCGGTGGATCGATCCCCACGGGGAGGCCGACGTCATCCACGGCCCGCGGCCGGGCGCGAGACTCGCCCGTGCTTCGTTTTGGTACGCTCCTTCGCGAGGAGACGCCGATGACCTGGATCAAGACCGTTCCCTTCCATGAAGCCGACGAGAAGCTCCTTCGGGCGTGGGAAAAGCAGCGCGACCTCTACCCGGCCGAGTACGCGGAATCGGTTCCGGCGGCGGAAGCCCGGCGCGACGACGAGATGTCGGGGGTCGTCGGCGCCCACAGCCTGATTCCGGACGCGCTCTACCACTCGTTCGCGACGTTCGGCGTCCTGATGTCTCCCGACCTGCCGCTGACGCGCCGCCAGCAGGAGATGATCACGACGGTCGTCTCGGCCGTCAACCGGTGCGTCTATTGACTGGAATCGCACGCAGAGTTTCTGCGTCGGGTCACCCTGGACGAAGAACTGGTCGCGGCGCTCCGGAACGATTACCGGACCGCGCCGATCGACGCTCCGGACCGTGCGATGCTCGACTACGCGGCGCAGCTGACGAAGGACGCGACGAAGCTCGGCCCGGGTGACCTCGAAACGCTTCGTCGGGCAGGTTTCGACGATCGCGGAATCCTCCAGATCACCCTGATCGCCTCCTGGTTCAATTACATCAACCGCGTCGCCGACGCGCTCGGCGTCGGGAGGACGTAAGCCCCGGTCCCCGGGCGCGCCGGCAGAACCTTTCGCGGGGGCCGGGGGGCGCGTCGCGCGCCCCCGGGCGCGCCCCGATTCCTCCGCGGCTCCGGGCTTCCCGCGAGAACGGATCCGCACCGCCGGCCGGCCCGCCCGCAGCCTGATGTGAATGGCTCATGGCCGGCATCGCGGAACCCGCGAACATAGCGGAAGCGTGTTCGAAGTCCCCGTTTTCCATTGAAGGAGGCGCCCATGAACGTCCAGGCCATCATGACTTCTTCTCCGTTCTTCGCGACGAGGGACGCGACCGTCAGCGATGTCGCCCGGATCATGGCCGAGAAAGAGGTCGGCGTCGTCCCGATCGTGGACGAGACCCGCCGACTGCTCGGGATCCTCACCGATCGCGACGTCTGCAAGGCGATCGCCACCACGAACTGCGCGGCCTGCGACATTCCGGCGCTCGAGCTCGCGAGCCGGCCCGTCATTTCGTGCGGACCCGAAGAAGAGCTCGAATCGGCGCTCAAGACGATGCGCGATCATCACATTCGCCGGCTGCCCGTCGTGGACGCGAAATCGAAGCTCCAGGGGATTCTTTCGATCGACGACGTCGTTCTCCGCTCCGAAGAAGCGATGGAAGCCACGCACTCGACGATCTCCTTCGGCGACGCGGTCCGCACCCTCAAGGCGATCTACGGCGAGCGCTCTCCCCGCCGGCAGCGCGTCATCTCGACGTAGCCCCGAGACCCCGTCCCGGAAAAGCGGCGGCACGCGGTTCCCGAAAGTCTCCCTACCGCCTTCCTCCGAGTCGAATCCCGGCGTGCCCGGCCCGAAGCGGCGCGCGTTCCGGCAGGGAGACGGCCGCCCTGATCGCCGCCCACCTTTCGTCCCGCCGAATGTCGGCGGCGGCGCTCACGGCTTCGATCCCTCCTTCCCTCGCCCTCCCGAAGGGCGGGGGTAAGATCGCCTCGGGCCCGGTCGTCGAACGAAAGGTCGGAAATGCAGAAGCGAAAACTCGGAAGAAGCGGCCTCGAGGTCTCCGCCCTCGGTCTCGGGTGCATGGGAATGAGCCACGGCTACGGACCGCCCCGGGACCGTGGAGAGATGATCGCGCTGCTGCGTCTCGCCGTGGATCGCGGCGTGACGTTCTTCGACACCGCGGAAATCTACGGCCCGTTCACCAACGAAGAGCTCGTCGGCGAGGCTCTCGCTCCGGTGCGCGACCGCGTCGTGATCGCGACGAAGTTCGGGTTCAAGCTGGATCGCGACGGGAAGCAGCGGGGCGTCGACAGCCGCCCGGAGCACGTGCGCGAGGTCGCGGAGGCTTCGCTCAGACGGCTTCGCACCGACGTGATCGATCTCTTCTACCAGCATCGCGTCGATCCGGAAGTGCCGATCGAGGAGGTGGCGGGAGCGGTGAACGATCTGATCCGGCAAGGGAAGGTCAGGCACTTCGGACTCTCCGAAGCGGGGGGGCAGACGATCCGGCGCGCCCACGCGGTGCAGCCGGTGACCGCCCTCCAGAGCGAGTACTCGCTCTGGTGGAGAGAGATCGAAGCGGAGGTCCTGCCGGCGCTCGAGGAGCTCGGCATCGGCCTCGTTCCCTTCAGCCCGCTCGGCCGGGGCTTCCTGACCGGAAAGATCGACGAGAACACGAAGTTCGACGAATCCGATTTCCGCAACGGACTTCCCCGGTTCTCGGCGGAGAACCGGAAGGCGAATCAGGACTTCGTGGAGTTCATCGGCCGGTTCGCGGAACGGAGGAAGGGGACGCCGGCGCAGATCGCGCTCGCGTGGCTCCTCGCGCAGAAGCCCTGGATCGTGCCGATCCCGGGGACGACCAGACTTTCCCGGCTCGACGAGAACCTCGGAGCGGCGGAGATCTCGCTCACGCCCGACGATCTCCGGGAGATCGACGAGGCGTCGAAGAGGATTTCGGTGCACGGGGCGCGCTATCCGGAGAGTCTCGCGCGAATGGTCGGTCGCTGAGCGGAGGGGTCGGACCTTCGGAAAAGGCGAGGACCGAACCGCGACGGGCGTCGCGTCCCGAGTGACGTCGCCCGCGGACCCTCCGCCGATGGGTGCTATCCTCGAAACAACCCGCGCCTTTCTCGGCGAAACATGATGGAGGTCCCATGCACTCGTCGCGCCCGTTTCGACTCCTGCTCGCGGCCTCGGTCTCCCTCGCGCTCGGGGCGTGCGCGTCGACGACGCCGGCGTTCGATGCGACCGCCGAGTCCGCCGCGTTGATGCATCGCGACGCGGAGTGGGCGGATCTCGCGGCGGCCGGCAAGGACGTCGAGCGGATCGTCTCCTACTGGACGGACGACGCGGTGATCATGGAACCCGGGCAGCCGGCCGTCGAAGGCAAGCCGGCGATTCGCGCCTATGTGGCATCGAGCTTCAAGACCCCCGGGTTCCGGATCCATTGGGTATCCCGGAAGCCGACGTTCTCGCCCGACGGCCGGATGGCCTACATGCGCGGCGCCGATGAGATGACCCTGCCGGGACCGACGGGGGACCTGACGACGCTGCACCTGCAGGGCTATTCGATCTGGAGGAAGGATTCCGACGGACAGTGGCGCTGCACCGTGGACATCGCCAACGAGGCTCCCGCAGACCCGCAACCCGCCGTGCGATAACGGAAAGCGGGTCGCCGCGACCTTACGGCGCGTCGCCCGGCAATCCACGATCCCCGATGGGATTCCACGCACTCGAGTCGACCGCGGCCGCCGGCGATCTTCGACTCGAGGTCTTCAGACGGGGACGCGCCCGGCCCTGACCACGAACCTCTTCGGCGCCGGGCCGAGATAGTGAAAGGGATAGCAGGTGACGAGGGTGAGCGACGCGTTCGGACCCGCTTCGAGCACGCTCACGTCGGAAGGGTCGACGATGGCGCGCGAATTCACGCGGTACACGAAAGCGACGCCTCCTTCGCCCGTGACCCGGATCTCGTCGTCGACACGGATCCGGGAGAGAGAGCGAAAGAACGTGTCGCGATGGCCGGCGAGCCCGACGTTGCCGATGCCGCCCGGAAACGCGGTTCCCGGGATATGGCCGACCGCGAGCCGGAGGGTCGCTTCCCCATCCCCTTCGCCGATGATGGCCGACATGCCGAGTCGTCGGATCTCGATGAGGCCGATCGCCGTTCGGTCCGCCACCTTCGCGCGCGGCGCCGCCGCCAGCATCGGCGGGAGAGTCACGGGGGTCAAGTTCCTCGAGAATGCCGCAGCGTGCGAGCTCTGGTAGGAACGGGCTTCCAGCAGCGTCAAACCGCACCAGCCGAGGCACGCGGCTCCGATCGCCCACAGCAGGCGTTCGAGTTTTCTCATCGTCGGAGGGAAAGGAAAAGAGCCGGGACCCGTGTCCCGGCTCGATCCGTGGAGTTGATCGCTCTTCCTTCGCTTACGCCATCCGGCGCGCGAAGTGGATCGCCGCGGCGGCGCCGAACGCGCCGAGGCCGATCAGGCCGAAGAGCGGCAGCGAGCTGCCCGTCCTGGGCAACTGTGCCGGGGTCTTCTCGACCACCGTCTTCTCGGCCACCGGAACCGGTTCGACGGCGGGTTTCGGAGCCGGCGCGGGCTTGACCACCGTCACCTCGGCCTGGAGCGTCGGATGGGACTCGACCGGAGTCGCGACCACCTCTTCGTGGGTGGCCTGGGCGATGACGATCGCCTTCGAGCGCGGGTACGCGAACACTTCACCCCACTCGTCGCCGGCGTAATACCAGCTCTTGAGCGCGATCGGGTTGCCTTCGAGCCTCTGGAAGTAGATGAAACCGGTCTGCCCATCGTCGGTGCGGACCCGGCGGTCGCGGATGGCGAGCACCGTCGCGACGACGGTCTTGTCGTCTTCGGTGCTGAACTGGACGATTTCCTTCTCGTCCTTGTAGTCCATCACCTTGACGACGTAGGTGCCGGGCTGAAGGATGGTGCCGGGGATCTCGGCGGCCTCCGTCAGGGTCATCTTCGCCCGGCGCTGGACGTCCTGCGCGCCGGCCTTCGCCGGCAGCAGCCACATCCCCGCGGCGAACAGAAAGAGCGTGTACAGAATTCTCGTGTGTCTCATGGTCGCAGAGCTCCTTTTCTTTCTCCTGCAGACTAGGAGGTCCGCCTCGAGGGATCCAATCGTTTGTTTCGATGGGGCTGAGACCTCGAAACGATCGTTTTCAGTCGCCCACGCGCGTCCCCGCGGACGGCGCGAGCAGGACTCCCCCGAGCAGGAGGATCCAGGCGATGAGATGCGCCCAGATCAGGAACAGCACCACGCTGCCGAGCGTGCCGTACAGCCGCGCCGTGCTCCAGAGCACCGGGACCGCCAGGGAGAATCCCACGCTGGCGGCGATCCAGCCCAGCGAGACCAGCAGCGCGACGAGCGCCATCCGGACGGCGCCCGCCCGCATGCCGTCGACGACCCGGTACGTCAGCCAGATGGCACCGAGCAGAATGCCGGGAGCCAGCAGCGCCTGCAGCACCGTGAACATCGCCGACGAGGATTCGGACAACGCGGACCGGCCGAGCAAGCCGTGCTCGATCGAGGGCGCGACGAGTAGGAAGAGCGCCGTCGCGAGGAGCGCCACCATCCAGACCGCGAGGAGCAGCATCGATCGGACGATCGACCGCCCGCTCCACTCCGGCGAGTGGACGTCCCCGGAGATCATCGAGCCGAGCGCGTCGACGCACCGCGACGTGAATCGGAACGAGCTCCAGAGCGCGAGGAGGAAGCCCCCCGTCAGCCATCCCCGGCTCGCCGACGATCGCGCCCAGCTCAGCACTTCGCCGGCGACGGGCGAACCCGGCAACACGTCGCGCAGGACTCTCCCGATCGACGCTCCGAGGCCCCCGGGAAGCCAGAGGCTGACCAGCACGATGGCGATTCCGACGAACGGCACGAGCGACAGCGCGAGATAGTAGGCGAGCTCGGCGGCCGCGCTGTTGAGCCGGCCGAGCCGCGCCAGCGTCGCCTTGAGTCGGCCCGGGTCCATCGTTCGCAGATTCATAGCACGGGTCGCCGACGCCTCGGGTTCGCCGGCGCGCCTACGGAACCGGCTTCGAAGGGGTTTCGGATGCCTTCGACGCCCACGCGATCTTCCCCGCGATGCCGAGCCAGTCGGTGCCGCTGTCGACCGACTCGATCGTGAAGGGCAGGTTCGCGGGCATCTGGAAGAGCGTCACGTCCGTGTACGTCGTGGTCAGGAAGGGGGTGATGACGTTCACGATCCAGCCGAAGACCCCTTCGCACCGCGGCGCGATCCGGACGTTGCGGAGGAGGAAGCGGCGCGCGGGAGCATCGACGACCAGGTCCGCTTTCCCTTCCGTGTCGCACACCTGCTGGAAGAACCGGCCCCGGATCTTCTTCATCTTCTCGACCGTCACGGTCAGATCGACGAGGAAACAGGTCCCGCCGCAGGGACCGAAGTGCCGCGGCTCGAGCGCGAAGTCGACATCGCGGATGACGGCCGGGATGTCCTGGCTCCACTTGGCTCGCAGGACCTCGAAGGCGGCCTGCTCGACGGGGGGCCACGGCACCTTGAACCGATACTCCCCCGTGACGACGCCTTCATCCCCGCTCCCCGCGTCCTCGAGGTGCAGCGTCGTCGCGAACGGGCCCTCGAAGACGAGCGGAACGCGCCGGTCGCCGATCTCCGCGATGGGATAGTGCACGACGAGCACGTAGTCGATGCGGTAGTCGAATCCGAGCTCGACGTCGCCGGTTGCCCGCCCGTCGACCATGGCCGCCCCGCGCGTATGCATCTCGATGTTGCTCGCCGACACGAGAGTCCCGCCCCGGTCGATGACGCCCAACTTCCCGAACAGGTCCGCGTCGACGGTCCCGGAATAGCTTCCGTCCGGCCGGGTGCGCAGCTTCCGGACCGTGAAGCGCGAGGGCGCGTCGACGCCGATCTTCGGACCTCCGGGCAGTCGGAACTGTCCCGACGTCAGGTCGAGAGCGAAGGCGGCGGCGGAGATCGTCGTCTGGAGCTTTCCGTCGTCTCCGGAACGGACGTCGAACTCGCCGTCCGTCAATTCACCGTGCGAGAACGTGCTGCGTCCGCCGACGAAGGCGACCGAGCCGTCCTCGACCTCTCCGTCGAGCCGGCCGGCGATCGCGAGCTGCGCGGGCCGATCTTTCCGCGCCGGCCGGAAGACCCCGTCCGTGACGGCGATACGCGCGGGCCTCCCCGCCCTGGGCTGCGAAGCGGTCTTGAACTGGACCATCTCGCCCAGGTCCAGCGGGCGTCCGCCGAAGGCCGCGAAGGCAGAGTCGTGGATGCGGACCTCCCGGACGAGGACCAGAAAGGAAGCGCCGACGCCCGCCGCGGCCGCGGTCTTCGGGCCCAGGACCTCGCCGCGCACGACGGACGGAATGTCCGTACGGAGGTGAAGCTTGCGGAGCGCCGACATCCCGAGACCCCGGAAGATCGCGACGATCGGCCTCCAGATTCCGCGGCCCCGGAAACGGGCGGCCGTGATTCCCTTGCCCTCTTCGAAATGGATGCTTTCGAGGAAGACGTCGGGTCGCAGGCACTTGCCGTCGACGAGGAGCTGGCCGCCGGTGACCGTGAAGTCGAGGCTTCGGACTCGCCCGTCGGCCGCCTCGGCGGCGAGCGTGGCCTTCGGCATTCCGATCACCTCTACCGTCCAGCCGGGAGACGAGGGCACGCGGCCCGCCTGCAGGTCGATCTCGACGTTGAGCTTGCCGCTCTCCACGCAGGCGGCGATCTGATCGAGCAAGGCCCGCAGGTCCGGCGTCGGAGTAGCGGGCGCCGCCGGCAGGGGCGGAGGTTCCGGCGCCTGGGCGAAGGCCGGCACCGTCGCGAGCACCAGGAAGATCGCAACCGCCTTAAAGAGACGGGCCGGGATGGAACGCATCAGCGGCAAGTCGAATCCGTTTCGGATGCCCTGGCTAGATTCGATTGACTCAACCGGCGTCGACCTCGAGGACCGGGCGCGGAATCCTTCGCGGACTCGGCGACTCGCCATGGAAGGAACTCAAGTTCGAAGCGCGAGGGAAAGCCGGGGAGCCGAAGGGTGATTACGGCTCCCCGGTGTTGACAGCCGATGAATCCCGGAAACGCCCGATACAGCGGCGTCAGTGCGGGTTGTCGTCCTTTTCCCCCTTGTCCTTCTTGGGCGGCTTCTTGTCTTTCGAGCCCTCTTTGGGCTGAGCCGGTTTCGCGGACTGCCCTGAAGGGTGGCCGGCCGCCGGCTTGCCCTCGACCCGAGCCGGCGGCTGCTCGTGCCGTTCCACGGGGGGAGCCGCCTGATGCGATGGGGGCGGCGGAGCCTCGACCCGGGCCGGCGGCTTCGTCGCTTTTTCCCGAGTTTGGGAAGGCGGCTGTGCCGCGTGGCCATGCGATTTCCCCTGCGTCTCGTGAGCCTTCGGCGCCTGCTGCTGCCGGGGCTCGGACTTCACGGTCCCGCGCGGAGCGGCGGTCTCCTGCCGCGATTCCTTCTTCGCTTTTCCGGACTCCTTCTTGCTTTCCGGTTTGGACCTCTGCTCGGACGGAGCCGCGGAACGCGCCCCCTCCTGCGACTTCGAGGTCGCGGCGGCCTTCACCTCGCGTGCGGGCGCGACGATCGCCACCTTCCGGCCCTTGCCGCCGGTCCCCTCCGCCATCGGGCGGGGCGTGGCTTTCGCGTCAGCGATGCTGCGCGTTTCGATCCGGGCGCCCCCGGCACGCTGGATCGTCTCGACGGGAATGGCCGTGTTGTGAACGATGCCGCCCGACACCGCGAAACGCGTCACCGGTTTCGTCTGCCGGAATATCGTGGCGTTCTGCTGCGCCGAGACGCGCACGGAACCGACGTTCGTTCCGACGAAACGATTGGTCGGGACGAAAACGTACTGCGACGGGCTCATGACGATCGCCCTTCCGGCGTAGCCGGACATGCCGAAGGCCAGCGTGGGAGGCAGCGGCGCCCAGCCGACATAGTTGTTGCTGTAGCTCCACGTTACCCACGCGGGGGCCCACACCGTTCCCGGAACCCAGGACCAGCCGTACCGGCCCAGGAATACCCATGTCCCGTAGTGGTAGGGGTTGCCTCCCCACGGATCGTCGGACATCCAGGTCCACCCGTATTCGGTGTAGACCCACTGGCCGTTGGTGTACGGCTGCCAGCCCGCCCCGACGTGGTGCGGGGTCCAGCAGCGTCCGTAGTTGCAGTCGTTCCACTGGCCGTAGGGGGACAGCTCGTCGTAGAACCCCCCGATCGACACGCTCACGCTGACTTGCGCCGTCGCCGGCCCTGCCGAAAAAGCGATCGCGAGCGCTCCCAGGAGAAGCGTTGCCATGGTGAATCTCTTCATGGTGTTACTCCTCAAATGACACGAGTGCACCGCATCTTCGGAGCGCTCGTTGGACCCGCACGTCTCGAGATCGACACTCCGCCACGCCCATCGTGGCTCGCGAATCGCCTAAACGACGCGTCGTCCGGAGACGAGCCTGACGATCAGAACGATGACGGCGATGACCAGAAGGATGTGAATCAGCCCACCCATCGTGTAGGAGGTGACCATCCCGATCAGCCACAGTATGAGAAGAATCACGAAAATCGTGTACAGCATCGACAGTCCTCCCATATTCGGATCGCCGATCTCGGCATCGGAGCCGGCGACCGATGTCTCCGACATCTCCAGACGCTACACGAGACGCGTCGTTCCCGCCTGATCCGGACGCACCAGCTACCCTCCGGGACCCGCCGATCCGGTGACGAGGTCCCTCATCGGGCCCCGGGGACGAGAAGTCGAGCCGACAGATACATGAGATAGATGACGAGTGCCCACAGGATCGGCGCGCTGATCATCATGGCCCAGAAGATCGGTGAATGCAGGTATGTCCAGGGTTTCGCGTCCACGACGGCTCCTTCCTCGATTTCGAGTGACTTCAAATACTCCACGAGATCGTTCTTCTCCGTCTCCGTCAGCGAGAGGTGGACGTCGTGCTCCACGTCGGCCCGACCGTCTCCGACGGCGCGCGCAGCGCCTTCGCCGTCTTCAAGCGCAGGCGCGCGGCCTCGATCGCGGCCTGGGGGGTCCTTCTCAAGTTCCGGGCGAGACGGGTGAAGCCCAGGAACGCGATCAGCCACTTGGTCGGGTCCCACTGGTACCA
>DASTIQ010000065.1 GCA_035717485.1 Thermoanaerobaculia bacterium
CGGGCGCGGCGGCCGGATCCGGGCGCCTTTCCGGAGACCGGGGTGAGATCATCGCTCCGATGAGCGCTTTCGGAGGGCCCGGGCGCGGCCGCGTCACGCCGATGGCGATCCTGGGATCGGCCCTCCTCGGGAGCGCTTCCGCGCTCCCCGCCGCCCCTCCTCTGGCGATCCGGAGCGCTTCCGGGCTCGAGGTTACGGTTTCTCCCGACGGGACGTGGAACGTGACCGGCGGCGCGAAACGATGGAAGTTCCGCGGCGAAGTTGCCGCCGGACTCCGGGGCCTCGCGGCGAGCGCCGGAAGCGACGCGCTCGGAGCGTACCGCGAGGCGGCGTTCTCCGTCGGCGAGCCGGGCGGGCGTCGCGCGGCCATTCGGCTCTATGAAAAGGTTCCGGCCGCGATGTTCGTGTCGACGTTCGAAACCGGCGGCGCGAACGTCGATCCGTTTCCGACGTTCCGCGCTCTTCCGCGGGTTCCCTACCACCTCTCGTGGGAGGGAGCTTTCTTCCCTTCCAGTTTCACGAAGCTCGGCGCGGACGCGCCCTGGGTCTTCTTCGACGGCGACCGCGACGCATTCGTGCTTTCGGCGGCCTCGCATTTCGTCCTCGCCCGAACCCGGCAGGGACGCGACGGCGGCGTCGAGTGCGGCATCGATCCAATGATCCGGGAGATTCCGCCCGGGTACGAGCAGCGGACGATCCTCTTCTTCGGCGCGGGAATCGGGACCACGCTCGACGCGTGGGGAAGCGCCCTGACGGTGCTTTCGGGAAAGCCGCGCCCTCCCGCGGACGACGGGCCGGAGCTCGCGCTCCTGGGGTACTGGACGGACAACGGCGCGGGCTATTACTACAAGTCCCTTCCCGGCAGGACCGCCGGAGAGACGCTTCTCGAGGTCGCGTCCCGTTTTCGCCGGGAAGGGATCCCTCTCGGCTACGTCCAGCTCGACAGCTGGTGGTACCCGAAAGGGAGGGACGGCGGCTTCCTCGACTATCGCGCGGCCGGCCCTCCGATCTTCGATTCCGACCTGCGGGATTTTCAGAAGAAGCTCGGGCTCCCGCTCCTCGTTCACGGGCGCTGGCTCTCGCGGGAGAGCCCGATCCGCGGCGAGTGGAAGACCTCCGACCGGGTCGTCGTCGATCGCCGCTGGTGGGCGAAGATCGCGGGGGAGCTCTCGGAGGCGGGAGTCTCGACCTTCGAGCAGGACTGGCTGGGAGTTCGCGCGCTGCCCGAGCGAAACCTCTCCGATCCGGAGGCCTTTCTCGGCGAGATGGCGCGGGCGTTCGCGGAACGGTCGATGAGGGTGCAGTACTGCATGGCCTTCCCCGGCGACATGCTCGAGAGCACCCTGTATCCGAGCGTCACGACCTGCCGCGTGAGCGGCGACCGGTTCGACAAGTCCAAATGGGCGGCCTTCTTCCACGGCTCGCTCCTCGCGCGGGCGGTGGGACTCCGGCCGTGGGCCGACGTGTTCCGGAGCCGGGAGCTCGAGAACCTGCTTCTCGCCCTCCTCTCGTCGGGCGTCGTGGGAATCGGCGACACGATCGGCGAGGAGGACCCCGCGGCGGCGCGGCTGGCGGCGAGGGCGGACGGAGTCCTGGTCAAGCCGGATCTGCCGATCGTGCCGACCGACGAGACTCTGATTCGGGAAGCGAAGGGCCGGGCCGGCCCCCTGATCGCGACGACGCTCTCCGATTTCGGGGAGTGGAAGGCGATCTACGTCTTCGCGGTCGGGGCCGGAACGAAAGACGAAGCGATCCTCACGCCGCGGGATCTCGGAATCCGGGGGCCGTCGTTTCTCTTCCGGGTGGACGGCGGCGAAGGCCGGCGGTTGAAGGAGACGGAGACCTGCCGAACCCGGTTCTCGGGATCGGCGTACTGGATCCTCGTGCCGGAAGGCCCCTCCGGCGTCGCGTTCCTCGGCGACGAGGGAAAGCTCGTTCCGGTCGGGCGCAAGCGGATCGCGTCGGTCGCCGACGACGGAACGCTCCGCGTGCGCGTGCTGTTCGCGCCGGGGGAGGACGCGGTCCGTCTTCACGGCTTCGCGAGGAAGCGTCCGGAGGTCGAAGTCGAAGCCGGAAAGGCGGAACCGATCGAGTACGAGCCGCGAACGGGCGAATTCCGGCTCCCCGTGCGGCCCGCGTCCGG
>DASTIQ010000066.1 GCA_035717485.1 Thermoanaerobaculia bacterium
GCGCTCGCGTGCCTTCGCGATTCCGGCCTCGTTGCCGAGCGTCGCCGCGTGATGAACGGGACGCGCCGCTGGCTCTGCGCGGAGCTCGACCGGCAGCGACGGCGCTACATTCCCTCCGAAGCGAACTTCCTGATGATCGACGTCGGGGGCGACGTCGCGCCGGTCATCGCGGCATTCCGCGAGCGCGGGATCCACGTGGGACGCCGGTTCCCGTCGATGGCGACGTGGATGCGGATATCCGTCGGGAAGCCGGAGGAGATGCGCGCGTTCGCGGAGGCGCTCGGCGAGATCCTTCCACCGGGCCGCCGAGCCGCCTGAACGAAAAAGGGGCGGGAGCCTCGCGGCCCCGCCCCGTCCGAACGGCGCCGGGATCCGGCTACTTGACCTTGATCTCGATCGCCTTCGGCTTCGCGGCTTCGCTCTTCGGCAGGAACACGCTCAGCATTCCTTCCTCGAACTTCGCCTCGATCTTCTTGTCGTCGGCGTCGACCGGGAGCGTGAAGCTCCGGAGGAACGTCCCGTAGGAGCGTTCCGTCCGATGGAACTTCCTCCCTTTCTCTTCCTTTTCCTTGAACCGCTCGCCGCGGATCGTCAGCGTGCCTTCCTCGACCGTGAGATGGACGTTCTCCTTCTTCACTTCGGGGATCTCGGCCTTGATCGTGTATCCCTTCTCGTTCTCCTCGATGTCGACGACCGGCGACCAGTCGGCGACGGTGAGGGCCTCCTCGAGAGGAGTGCGGTCGAACGTCGACCACGGATTCGCGAGGAAACGATTCAAGGTCTCGGACAGTTTGTCGAGGCCTCGGATCGGGGTCTCCATCCGCATGAGTTCCATGATGGACCTCCTTTCGTCGAGATTGTGCGCGCCGCCCGGCCGATTCGTAAGATCTGATTTCATCAAAGACACGTCGATCGAATCGACGATCCCGCGCAAACGCGCCGGGCGCGGAACGCGGTCGTCAGCGGCGAGCGGCGGAAAATCTCGCCCGGCAGAGCAGGATTTCCCCCTGCGGTCCGGTTTCCACGAGGTTCGCCCGCGACGCGAGAATCGCGAGAGCGATCCCGCCGCCACGGGCGAGCGGCGGCGCGTCGCGGCCGCGAATCCAGAGGAGGAGGCTCCGGGACGGGCTGTGGGCGATCGCCTCGCCGAGCACCGAGGCGTCATTCCACTTCCGTCGCTCCGCGATTCCGGAATAGAAATCGAGCGCGACCTCGTCGAATCGCCACCCACCCGCGGGTTCCCCCGGCCGCCGAGATCGCGAGGCGGCGCGGCCCAGAACCGCGAGGGCTCGCCCGTCTTCGAGGGCGGCCGGCAGGAGCAGGGGGATCGAGATCGCCGCCAGCACCGCGAGCGTGAAGAAGCGGGCCGTCGACCGGGCCGCCGACGGGAGGGAGAGCGCGAGCGCCGCGGCGACTGCGAGCGCCGCGATCGATGGGACGAGGAGAGCGGGGAACTCGACTCGCCCCGTCCCCGCGATCGCCCCTCCGACGAGGAGCACGCCCGTGACCGCGGCGACCCACGCCGCCGTCCGCCGCGCCCCCTCCCCGCTCTCCCGGAGCCGCTCCGAGGCGATCATCGCGAACGCCGGAAGCGCGGGCAGCACGTAGTGCGGAAGCTTCGTCGCGGAAAAGGAGAACAACACGGGAATTCCCCAGGCCCACGCCTCCCACCGCGGGTCGGGGCGCCGGGCGGCCGTCCTCGGACCCGCCGCGAAGCCGGCCCAAGGAAAGAGTCCCGCGACGAGCACCGGCACGTAATACAGGAAGGGGCCTCCGTGCCCCTCCCGTGCCCGGAGGAAGCGGCCGACGTTCTCCCGTGCGAGGAATGCGGCCGTTCCCGAGCCGCGGCCGAGCCACCACGGCGCGGTCAACGCCGTGGCGATCGCGGCCGCAGCCGCGAACCCGAGGATCGATCGCCCCCGCGGGCGCCCGCCCGTAATCGAGCCCGCCGCGAAGAGCGCCGGCGCGGCCAGAGCAACGGGCCCCTTCGCGAGGAGCGCGCCCGCCAGGGCCCCCGCGGCCCCCGCCAGCGCGGCGGGACGGAATCTCCGCGAGAGCGAAAGGAGGGCGTGGATCGCCGCCAGATCGAAGAAGAGAAGGGCCGCCTCCGTCAGCAGGAGGCGCGCGTAGACGATCCACAGAAGCGAGGTGGCGAACACCGCGGCCGCCGCGCCACCGCGATCGGGAGCGCCGGTTCGCGCGGCGAGGCGACGCACGAGCGCGACCGCGAGAGCCGCGAGGACGAGGTGGGGCAGCCGTCCGGCCGCTTCCGATTCGCCGAACAGGCGGAAGGAGCCCGCGGTCAGCCAGAAGACGAGCGGCGGCTTCTCCGCGAAGGACTTCCCGAAGAGAGCCGGCGCGGCGAGCGATCCGCCCCGCGCCATCGCGCGGGCGACCGCAGCGTAGTCCGCCTCGTCGCGGTTCCAGAACGGCCGCGAAGCTCCCGGCAGGAGGATCAGCAGGGCGAGCGCCGCGGTCGCGAGGTCCGCCCGGAATCCGGAGCGGATCGCGGCGGGCCGGGGCGCCATTCCCACCGGAGGGGCGGCCCGCTCCCCGCTCCTATCGTCCCGCCGGCTCGGCGGCGGGAACCGGAGGAGCGGACGCGGACGGGGTCGAACCGGATCGCTGGAGGTCGATCGCGACTCCGGCGAGACCGAGGGTCCCCGGCTCGCCGCCCGATCTCCGGATCTCCGCGCGCATGCCGGAGATCCAGGGGAGCTCCTCGATCATCTGCGACGCCCGGCCGAGAAGATCGGCGGCGCCCGCGAATCTCCCGAGACCGGAGGTTTCCGCGGCCTCGCGGACGTCCTCGTCGGTCAGCGGCGTGATCCGCACGACGGCCGTTCGGTCTCGCGGCTCGATCCGGAGGAGGGGGCCGAAGCTCGGATCGGACGAGACGGAGAGCGTCGCCTCCGCTCCCGGCAGGGGCGCCCCGGGATCCGCGGCGAGCCCGAACGCCCGGAGGATCTCGGCCGCGGGGAGCCCGTCGACGGTCACGGAGTCCGCTCCCGCGGCGTCCAGCGCGGCGGCGACGGCGGCCCGCGCCGCCGCGGAATCGACGCCGTCGAACTCGCTCACCCGCCCGGCGGGACGCCGCCGGAACGCGGCGTACGGAACCGCCTTTCCGAGAGCGCGCGCGGCCGATTCGGGAAAGCGATACGAGGGGAACACGGGCCGGGGCGACCCCTCCGCCTCTCCCTCGCCGGCGAAAGCGACCGCGCCCGCGGCGCCCATGAGACAGAGGAGGACGGGCTTGGCGACGCCGCTCCGGCGCTCCGCGCGCAGAGCCGCCCGGCGGATCGCCCTCCCGACGATGCGGGGATCGCACTCGCCGACGCACGCGTAGATCGCGATCAGCGCGTCCACGTCCTCGCGCGCGATCGCGTCCTCCACCGCCCGCTCGTACCGGGCGACTTCGGCCATCGCTCCCAGATCGACGACCGCGTGGCCCACGACGGAGAGCCCCTCCGCGTCGCACGCGTCGGCGCAGATCGTGAGCACCCCGCCGGAATTCCCGACGATGCCGACCCGATTCCCGCCCGGGAGCGGCTGGTTCGCGAGGAGCGCGGCGACGTCGAACATCTCCTCGATCGTGTCGGCGCGGATGACGCCGGCCTGCCGGAAGAGCGCGTCCACGTTCGTGTCGCTCTGTCCCGCCGCCCCGGAGGTTCCGGCCGCGATGTGGGCCCGCGCGACGTCCCGTCCCGCGCGGCTCCGCGCGCTCTTGACGCAGAGCACGGGCTTGCGATGCGCGAGCCGGCGGGCGATCCGCGCGAAACGTCGTGCGCTGCCGAAGGTCTCGAGGTAGAGGAGCGCGAGCCCGGTCGACGAGTCCTCCTCCCAGAACTGGAGGAGGTCGTTGCCCGAAACGTCGGCCCGGTTGCCCGCCGAGACGAACGTCGAGAAGCCGAGGCCGCGCTCCGCCGCGTACTCGAGGATGACGATCCCGAGCGCGGCGGAGTGGGAGAAGAATCCGATGCGTCCTCGCGGCGCCATGGCCGGGGCGAGGCTCGCGTTCAGGCGGACCTCCGGGTCGGTGTTCATCAACCCCAGGCAGTTGGGGCCGATCAGGCGCGCTCCGTGCGACCGGACCGCCTCGAGGAGCTCGGCCTGCCGCGCCGCCCCGTCGGGGCCGGACTCGGCGAACCCCGACGTCAGGACGAGGAGCGCCCGGCATCCGGTCGCGAGCGCCTCGCGCGCCGCGTCGACCGCGCCCTCGGCGGGGACCGCGATGATCGCGAGATCCGGAGGTTCCGGAAGATCGCGCACGGAAGGGTGCGCCCGCACCCCGTGGACCGACGCCGCCTGGCGGTTCACGGGATAGACCGCCCCCGCGAAATTCCCTCTCAGGATCGCCCGGAAGATCAGGCTCCCGATCGCGGCCGGGTCGCGCGAGGCGCCGATGACCGCCACCGAGCGGGGGCGGAAGAACGGGAGGATCGAGTTCGCCGCCGCGACCCGCTCACGGAGCTCGACCCGTTCCCGGAGCGACTCGCGCGCGGCGACCGGAAACTCGACGTGCACGACTCCCGCCCCGTCGAACGCCTGGACCACCTCGAAGCCGGAATCGCGGAACACGTTGATCATCGCGAGGTTCTCGGAGAGCACCTCGGCCTCGAATCCGAGAAAGCCGTTCGCCGCGGCGATTCCGGCGAGCCGCTCGAGGAGGAGCGTGCTGATCCCCCGTCCCTGGAAATCGTCGTGGACGAGGAACGCGACCTCGGCGCGCCCTCCGGCGCCCGTCGCGGCGTAGCTCCCGAGCCCCGCGATCCGCGGCCCCTCCGCCGGCCCCGCGACGGCGAGGAGCGAGAAGTTCTCCCGCGGATCGCCGGCGCACATCGCCTCGATGACCGGACGCGGGACCTCCGCGACCGCGCCCATGAAGCGCATCGAGAGGCTCTCGCGGGAAACGCCGCGGAGGAACGCGTCGACCGCCGGAACGTCCTCGGGGAGGGCCGCCCGGAGCCGGACCGTCTCTCCGTCGCGGAGGATCGCGAATTCCGAGAAGGCCCTTCCGTCGGGAATGATCGAGAACATCGTCAGCCCTCCGACCCGGGCGCGGCCGGGCTGTCAGAGCCAGTAAGGGCGAGCCTCATCGAGGAGCCTTTCCGCCGTCCGGCGATTCGCCGCGGCGATCTCCGCGCGCCGGGGAACGGCGCCGGCGGGGAGTTCGCGGTCGTGGAGGGTCGGGGCGAGCTCCTCGCCCGACGCGCCCCGCCACCTCTCCACCCAACCCGGCGGGAGGACGTCGGGAATCGGGAGGTCGCGCGCGAGGAGGCAGAGGGTCGCCCAGATCCGGGCCGCCGCGCCGTACGCGTAGCCCCCGCCCAGCGTGAAGAGCACGCGCCCCGCGGTCAGCTCGTCGGCGAGCGCGAGCAGGCGGCGGAACACCGCCTCGTAGTCGCGCGTCGTCAGCATCAGGTCGGCCAGCGGGTCGGCCCAGTGCGCGTCCGCGCCGGCCTGGACGACGATGACTCCGGGCCGGAAGTGCCGGAGCGCGGCGGGCACGACCGCGTCGAAGACCTCGAGCCAGCTCTCCCCTTCCGTGAACGGCTCGAGCGGGAGATTGAGCTTCAGTCCGCGGCCCACGCCGGAGCCGAGGTCGCGCACCTCGCCGCTCCCGGGAAAGAGGAACCGCCCCGATTCGTGGAGGCTGATCGTCATCACCCGGCGGTCTTCGTAGAGGATCTGCTGGACGCCGTCGCCGTGATGCACATCGATGTCGACGTAGGCGACCCAGAAGCCCTTTTCCGCGAGCCACCGGATCGCGATCGCGAGGTCGTTGTAGACGCAGAAGCCGGACGCGAAGTTCCGCTGCGCGTGGTGGAGGCCGCCGCCGAGCTGCACGACGCGCTTCTGCCCCCTCTCGACGATCGCCCGCGCCGCCTCGAGCGTCCCGCCGACGTGCCAGCGCGCCGCTTCGTCCATGCCGCGGAACGCCGGGGTGTCGGCGGTGCCGAGTCCGTATCGGGCCGCGTCCGGGACGGCCTCGCCCCGGGAGAGCGCCTCGACCCGGCGAACGTAGTAATCCTCGTGGATGACGAGCACCTCCTCGCGCGTCGCGGGCGACGGCGCGACGGGCGCGACGGGATGCCCCAGCCGCTCGAGGAGGTCGAGAGTCATCTCGACCCGGACGGGGCTGAAGGGGTGGCGGTCTCCGAACGCGTAGCTGCCGTAGGCGGGATGGTAGATCACCGAGGCCATGGTTTGTCGGGCGGCCAGACGACGTCGAACCCCTCCCGTCGCAGGTCCGCCGCGAGCGGGCGGATCTCGATCGATCCGGCGCGCAGGACCGCACGGATGCTCTCCCCCGCGTCGGGATGCGTGAGGATCGAATGGACGGCCACCCCCCGTCCCGCGAAGAACGCCGTCAGGCGCGCGAGCTCTCCCGGGGCGTCCGCCAGCCGCACCTCGAGCCTCCCCGAGGGCTTGTGGACCCCGGTCATCGCGAGGAGCGCGTCCAGGAGATCGATTCCCGTCACGATCCCGAGGAGCCGTTCCCCCTCCATGACGGGAAGGCAGCCGATCTTCCTTTCCCGCATGGCGCGGGCGGCGTCCTCCACGGGATCGTCCGGCGACGCGGTCACCGGCGCCCGGACCATCACCGACGAGACCCGGCTGCCGGGCGCGAAGGGCGAGGCCGCGAGGGCGCTCGTCGCGAGCCTCAGATCCCGGTCGGTGACGACGCCGACGACCCGCTCTCCGTCGAAGACGAGGAGGTGCCGGATCTCCTTTTCCCGCATCATCCGGTAGGCGTCCTCGAGCGTGGCCTCGGGGGGAACCGCGGCGACCGGGCTGCTCATGATGTCCCGCACCAGCATCGGATCTCCTCAGTCCGGGCTCACTTGACCGATCCGACGGTGAAGCCCGCGATGAAACGATCGAGGAAGAGGTTGTAGAGGATCCCGATCGGCAGCGTCGCGATGAGGCACGCGGCCATGAGCGATCCCCAGTAGAAGACGTCGCCGCGCACGAGGTAGATCGGAACGCCGACCCCGACGGTCTGGTGCGACGCCGACGAGATGAACGTCAGCGCGTACACGAATTCCTGCATGACGAGCGTGAAGCTGAAGATCACGACCGTGAGGATTCCCGAGACCGAGATCGGGATCACGAGCTTCACGAACGTCTGGAACCGCGTCAGCCCGTCGACCATCGCGGCATCCTCCAGCTCGCGAGGAATCGACTTGAAGAACCCCATCAGGAGCCAGGTCGAGAAGGGAATCGTGAAGCTCGGATAGACGACGATGATCGACCAGAGGGAGTCCTGGAGCCCCAGACCCGCGACGATCCGCGAAAGAGGAATGAAGAGCAGCGTCGGCGGGACGAGGTAGGTCAGGAAGATCCCGATCCCCACCCGCTCCCCCCATCGCCCCGTCAGTCGCGCCAGGCCGTACGCCGCGGGGGTCGCCAGGAGCAGGGTGATCGCCACCACGCCGATGCCGGCGAGTGCCGTATTGCTCAGCCAGCGGAGGAAGAGCGTCTCGCGGAACAGGTACCGAACGTGCTCGAGGGTCGGCGGCGCGTTGAAGATGAACGGGTTGTTCTTCAGGTCGTACAGATCCTGCGTCTTCTTGAACGCCGTGATCAGCATCCAGTAGAACGGGAAGGCCAGCAGGATCGCGAACGTGGCGAGGGTCCCCCAGCGCACGGCGGTCGCGGCGCTCCGCCGCGCGCGAAGGCCGCCGACCATCCGCACCCCGCTCCGCGGGGGCACTACGTCACCTCCGCGCGGCGGGCCGTTCGCAGCATCAGCCAGGCGACGACCACGAGGAGGGGAACGAGGAAGATCGAGATCGCGGCGCCTTCCGCGAGGTCGCTTCCCAGGATCCCGGTGAAGAAGGCGAGCGACGGAACCACCTGGGTCGTGTCGTACGGTCCGCCCCGGGTGAGGATGTAGATGACGGTCATGTCCGTGAAGGTGAAGACGACGCCGAAGAGGATCGCGACGTTGATGATCGGGAGCATCATCGGAATCTCGATCTGGAAGAGGCGCCGGAAGAACCGGGCTCCGTCCACCTCGGCGGCTTCCGGGATGTCCTTCGGGATCGCGGTCCACCCCGCGAGGATGATGACCGTCGCGAACGGCAGCATGCGCCACGTGTGGACGAGGATGACGGAGAGCATCGCGAGCTTCGGTTCCCCCAGCCACATCGGCGGAGAGAACGCGTTGGCGAGGTGGAGCCGGATCAGGACCCAGTTGATGACGCTGTAGAGGGAATCGAGGATCCATTTCCAGCCGATCGAGCCGATCGACACCGGCGCCACCCACGGCAGGAGGATCAGGAATCGGACGAAGCCGCGCCCGCGGAATGCGTCCTTGAGCGCGAGCGCGAGGATCGTCGCGCCCACCAGGACCAGGACCTGGGACGCGACCGTGAAGACGAACGAATTTCGCAGCGCGGTCAGGAACGCCGGATTCTGCAGAACCGACCGGATGTTGCGGAGGCCCACGAAATGGTAGCCCCGGCTTCCGACCTTGACGTCGCCGACGGCGTAGAGGAACGCGAGGAAGAAAGGCACGCCGACGAGCGCGAGGACGTAGACGATCGCCGGGAGGAACATCGCCGGACCGAGCCAGCGCTGGTGCTTGCGGCTCATGGCCGCGTCCCGGTCTCCATCACATCACGGCGTCGGACTCGCGGTCGAAGAGATAGGCGCGGTTCATGTCGAACCAGAGGTCGACCTGCTCTCCGGGGCGGATGGCGGCGTGGACCTCCGTCTCCATCAGGAACGGGCCGATCACGCTCCCCGCCGTCACGATGGCGCGGTGGCCGAGGGGTTCCACGAACTCGATGGTCGCCGGCACCTTCGCGGGAACGCCCAGCGCCGCCCAGGCGATGTCGGAAATCGGGCGTCCGCTCGCGGCGAGAGAGATGTGTTCCGGCCGCATCCCGAAGTAGACCTTCCGCCCGGCGAAAGGGGCGAGATCGGAGCGCGAGAGCGGAAGACTCACTCCCCCGGAGAGCTGCACCGCGGCCCCCGACGCGTCGGAGACGATTTCCCCCTCGAAGAAGTTCATCGGCGGACTCCCGATGAAGCCCGCGACGAAACGGGAGGCGGGCGTGTCGTAGACCTCGAGCGGCGTCCCGATCTGGCAGATCCGTCCGTGGTTCATGATCACGATGCGGTCGGCCATCGTCATCGCCTCGACCTGGTCGTGCGTGACGTAGATCATGGTCGAGCGGATGTCCCGGTGGAGGCGCTTCAGCTCCGTCCGCATGTAGACGCGGAGCTTCGCGTCGAGGTTCGAGAGCGGTTCGTCGAAGAGGAACAGAGACGGCTCCCGGACGATCGCGCGGGCGAGGGCGACGCGCTGGCGCTCGCCCCCCGAGAGTTCGCGGGGCTTCCGGCCGAGCAGATGGGCGATCCCGAGCAGTTCGGCCGCCCACTCGGCTTTGCGGCGCCGCTCCTCGCGGGGCACCTTGCTCGCCTTCAGGGGAAACTCGATGTTGCCGAGCGCGGTCAGATGGGGATAGAGCGCGTAGCTCTGGAAGACCATCGCGATCCGCCGCTGCCTCGGCGTGAGATCGTTGACGACCTGCCCGCCGATCCGGATCTCGCCGGAGGTCGGTTCTTCGAGGCCGGCGATCATCCGGAGGAGCGTCGTCTTCCCGGACCCCGAAGGGCCGAGGAGGACGAGGAACTCGCCCTCCCGGCTCTCCAGGTCGACGTTGACGACCGCCCCGAGCTGCCCCTTCCGGAAGACTTTGCTGAGCCCTCGCGTCTCGACGATCGCCATACCGGAATCCTAACCGTCTACTTCCACTTGTCGAAGATTCGGCGCATCTCCTTCTCGGCGGCACGAACGGCGTCCTCCGGGCTCATCACGTCCTGCGCGGCCTTGGCGAACATCGTCGGGATGACGAACGTGTTGAAGACCTCGTCGATCGCCGCCGTCGCATAGCCCGGGTAGCCCACGTTGGTCGACCACTCGAGCGCGTTCTCGAGAACCTTGTATTTGTCGTGCGGCTCCGCCTTGGCGTCGTTTCCGACGAGGGTCTTGAGGTCCGGAACCGTGCTCGGGAAGCACGGGAAGTTGTAGAACTCGCTCGCCCGGAACGCCGCCGCGAAATCGTCCATGTAGTCGACCAAGAACTTCTTGGCGCCTTCCTTGTTCTCGGCGAAGTCCCAGATCACGTAGCAGTCCATGACGTGCTCCGACGCGAGCCGGCGCGCCGGCCCCTTGAGCGCGGGCCGGATCTGGATCTGCCGGGACATCTCGGGGTTGTCCTTCTCGGCCTGGCGCGTCACCGAGATCGCGTTCTGGACGAAGGAGAGCTTCCCGGCGAGGATGCCGCGGTTGTTCGAGGAGGGATCCCACGTGAAGACTTCCGGCGTCTCCGCTTCCTTGTAGAGAGCGCGCATGTACTTCACGGCCTCGACCGCCGCCTTCGAATTGATGGCGACGTTGCCCTCGGCGTCCTGCTCGGAGCCCCCGAACGACCAGAGGAGCGCGCGGGTCGCCATGTTCGTGTCGAGCTCCTGCGAGAGCCCGATCCCGAGCGGATTGCCGATCTGCTGCTTGATCTTCCGTCCTCCGACCCGGAGGTCGTCCCACGTGTCGGGACCGTTCGGGAAGCCGACCTTCTCCCAGAGGTCCTTTCGGTAGTTCCCGGGATCGGGGACGTAGGAGTCGGAGAAGGCGAAATACTTCTTCGTCTTCGGATTCAGGCTCGATTTCTCGGCGAGCGGAATCATCTTGCCGTGCTTCCGCTGGACCTCTTCGTAGATCTCCCGATGGTCGATGACCTGCTTCTCGTAGGCGGCCGGCGGGGCGAGGAACATGAACAGGTCGTGGCCCTTCCGGGCGGCGACCTCGGCGGCGGCCCGGGCGTTGATCTCGCCGATCGCGATGTGGTCGACGACGACGTTCGTGCCGTTCTTGGCGCCCCATTCCTTCGTGAAGACCCCGTCGAACCACTTGTCGTAAGCGGGGACGAAATGGCTCCACTGGAGGATCTTCAGGGTCTTCTGCTGCGCCGCGGCCCGGGCGGGGAATAGAAACCCGGGCCCGACGCCGGCCGCCAGCGCGCCGGTTCCCGCGATCTTTGCGAACTCCCTCCGGCTGATCCCCCGACTCTTCTTTCTTCCCATCACCGCCTCCATTCTCTCGATCCGACGGGGGCAACGTCGGCGATCACCGGCGCCGGATCCCGCCATTTCTCCCGACGGACCCGTTCGGGCTCCGACGGGCACTTCTCCCCGAGGCAGGCGCCTCCCGGGACGCCGAGACGGTCCCGGAAGGCGCGCGATCCGCCTACCCGATCGGAAGGACCTTCCGGCCGTAGGTCTCGTTCAACACCTGCGCGACGCCGAGGTAGATTGCCGAGAGCCCGCAGAAGATCCCCTCGTAGCCGGTGAACGTCTTCAGAGCCGCGTTGCCCGTGTAGTCCCCGAGGGCCAGCAGCCAGAACAGGACGAAGAGGGTCAGGAACACCACCTGGAGGGCCTTCGCGTGCTTGAGCGTCGCGATCCAGAGACAGAAGGTGAACAGCCCCCACATGAAGAGGTATTCGATCATCCCCGCCGGGGCATCCATCCACCCCGTCTTGGGTCCCACGATGAGGAACACGAGAGTCAGCCAGAAGAGACCGTAGGAGCTGAACGCGACGGTCCCGAAGGTGTTGCCCTTCTTCCACTCCATCCATCCGGCGAAGACCTGGGCGATCCCGCCGTAGAAGATCCCCATCGCGAGGATCATGCTCGACATTCCGAACCATCCCGCGTTGTGCATGTTCAGGAGGACGGTCGTCATCCCGAAGGCGAGCAATCCGAGCGGCGCCGGATTCGCGGTCGTGTCGGTGATCCTCATCTGGCCCCTGTTGTCCGCCATTACGTCTGCCATGGCTCCTCCTCCCCTATGCGCGAAGCGATGCGCATCGCGCTTCCCATCCCTCGGCGCGGAATTCGCCCGGTGAACTTCGGAATTCCGCCGTTTCCCGGCCCCGCCCCGGGCGGCGCAGAGCTCCCGCTTTCGCGGCGGCGAGGGCCGCCGCGAAAGCGTCGGGAGTTTCCTCGGGCCGGCAAACCCACCTTCCGGACTAGAACGTGTAGAGGGCGGAAAGCGAGGCCTGCCTCCCGTTGATCTTGTCGGCTTTCGCTCCCGACGCTCCCGCCGTCAGCTTGTCCTGCATCCACTCGAGACCGAACGCGAGCGGCCCGGCCTTCCACCGCAGCATCCCGGCGAACATCTCGTTGCGCAGACGCGGGGTGCCCGCCGTCACGGCCGCATAGACGTCCTTGTCCTTCGGATCATCGATGCCCCAGAACGCGAAGAGTCCCCAGTTCTTCGTGAAGTCGTACCCGGCCTGGAGCCAGCCTCCCGAGCTCTGGATCTTCCCGAACTGCGTGATCGCCCCGAAGTTCTGACCCATGGCATGGCCCGTGTAGCCGTTGCCCTGGAACAGGAAACCGAAGATCTGGAACTTCACGCCGAGCTCGAGGGCGTCGGCGTTCAGCTTGTCGTTGGAAGCGGTCACGCCCGGCCCGGAGAGATCCTTCTGGTCATAGTGGCCGACGACGTACGTGCTCCAGCTGAAGTCGCCGGACTTCCCGCCGACGTTGGCGCGCAGCTCGAACTGGGGTGTTCCCGCGTTGCCCGGGTTGTTCTGGTCGAACGTGGTTCCGGGGGGGGCGGACCACGTGTTCGACATCACCGCGAACACCAGGTCCGCGTTCACCGGCGCGCCCTTCGGCGTCAGGTTCTGATAGAGGAAGATGCCCGGGAACCGCCAGCCGACGTCGCCCGCCGCGCCGTAGCCGAGCGGAAACGCGATGTGCGAGAGCGAGACGGCGACGTTTCCGAAGAGCGGCGACCACTGCTGCCCCATCCGCACGGTCGTGCTGCCGTTGGTGAAGTCGACGAAGGCCAGGCGCAGGCGCGGATCCGGCTGCTGCCCGCTGAAGGCGCCCGTCCCGTTGAAGCCCCCGAAGAAATCCCCCTCCACCGTCGCGTTGACCTTCCAGTCGCCGACGAGCTTCGGACCGTCGAACGCCAGCGTCAGGCGCGTATTGCGCACGTCGCCACCGTAGAACCATCGATCCGTCGTCGCCTCGGGAATTGACGGGAACTCGGCGTTCTGACCGTTTCCGAATCCGCCGCCCGAGAACGTCGGCGGGGACGCCACGAAGTTCTGGTCCTGGCCGAAGAACGTGGCGCTGACGAATCCCTTCAAGGTGATGCTCGAGTTGGAACCCAGTTGCACCGTTTGGGCGCCCGCGATCGCCGCTCCGAGAAGCGCGATCGCCCCGGTCAGGAATGCGACCCGGATTGAGCCTTTCCGCATGCGAGTCTCCTTTCCAATCTCATTTGTTTCTCGAGCAGCGCGAAGCGCGTTCGATGAGCGACCGGCAGGCATCGTGTCCTTGGAAGAGTCCGCCATCGGCGTCCCTCCTTCCGGGAACCTTTGAGCTAAACATACACCGTCCGGGACCCGAAAGCGGGATCGGGAAGTCCAGCGCCTTCGCCGGCGCGCGTATGACGCTGAGGCACAAAGACAAACTCTCCGGAGGGGGTGCGGCGCCCGATCGCGGGAACGGGCAACGTCGCACACGAGATGCCCGCCGGCGCCGTCTCCGGCGCCGGCGGGGCGGAAAGCGTCATTCCTCCTTGCCGAACTGCTTGAGGTCTTCCGGGCCTTCCTTGGTGGCGACCATCTCCTTGCCCTGGACGGCCTGGCGGATCTGCTCGACGACGTCCGGGTTGGCGAGCGTCGTGATGTCGCCGGTCGCCAGGGTGTTCGAGATCGCGGCGAGGACCCGGCGCATGATCTTGCCGGAGCGGGTCTTCGGCATGTCGGGAACGATGTGGACCGCGCGCGGCCTCGCGATCTTCCCGATCATCGTCTCGATCGTCGTGACCACCTTGGCCTGGATCTCCTCGCTCGGCGCGTAGCCGGGCTTCAGGGCGATGTAGATCTCGGGAACGCGCCCCTTGATCTCGTCGACGACCGGCACGACGGCGGCCTCCGCCACCTCCGGCACGGTCAGACAGGCGGACTCGAGCTCCTTCGTCCCGAGCCGGTGTCCGGCGACGTTGATCACGTCGTCGACGCGCCCGAGGATCCGGAAGTAGCCGTCCGCCGCGAGGACCGCTCCGTCGGCGGCGAAGTAGGGCCAGTCCTGCCACTTCTTGCTCTTCGGGTCCTTGCAGTATTTCGTGTAGTATTGCTTGACGAAGCGATCCCGGTCGCCCCAGATCGTCTGGAAGATCCCGGGCCAGGGATTGCGGATGCAGATGTTCCCGGCCTTGCCCGACCCCGCCTTCACTTCCTGTCCCTGCTCGTCGTAGATCACGGGATAGATGCCCGGAACGCCCGGACCCGCGCTTCCCGGCTTCATCGCATCGATCGCCGGCTTCGTGCTGCAGAGGAATCCGCCGTTCTCCGTCTGCCACCAGGTGTCGACGATCACGGCTTCCTTCTTCCCGACCGTGTTGTAGTACCACCTCCACACTTCCGGCTCGATCGGCTCGCCGACCGTCGTCATGTGCTTGAAGTGGTAGTGATACTTGGCCGGCTCGTCGGGTCCCGACTTCCGGAGCATCCGGATCGCGGTGGGCGACGTATGGAAGATGTTGACGTCGAGCCGCTCGGCGATGCGCCACACCCGCCCGGCGTCGGGGTACGTCGGAACGCCTTCGTAGATCACCGACGTCGCCGCCAGCGCCAGCGGACCGTACACGATGTAGGAGTGACCGGTGATCCAGCCGATGTCGGCCATGCACCAGTACACGTCTTCCGGGTGAATGTCCTGGATGTACTTCGACGTCCCGGTCACGTACGAGAGATAGCCGCCCGTGCGGTGCTGGCATCCCTTGGGCTTTCCGGTGGTTCCGCTCGTGTACATCAGGAAGAGGGGCGCCTCGGAATCCATCGGGACCGGCTCGACGGTCTTCCCGCGGTAGTCCTTGAGAAGCTCGTCGACGAAGAAGTCGCGCCCCTTCACCATCGGCGTCGCCGAGGTGTACTTGCCGGGATAGCGCTTCCACACGAGCACCTTGTCGATCTTCTGACCTTCCTTCTCGGCGGTCGCGACCGCGATCTCCGCGCCCGCCTTGTGGTCGATCATCTTGCCCGAACGGTAGTACCCGTCCATGTAGATGAGGACCCGGCTCCCGGAGTCTGCCGCCCGGAGGCCGCACGCCTCTCCCGAGAACCCGCCGAACACGACCGAATGGATCACGCCGAGACGGGCGCACGCGAGCATCGTGATCGGGAGCTCCGCCACCATCGGCATGTGGATCGTGACGCGGTCGCCGGCCTTCAGCCCGGCGGAGTCGCGCAGCAGGGCGGCGAATTCGTTGACCCGGACGTAGAGCTCCCGGTAGGTCAGGGAGACCGGCTCCTCGTTCTCGGGCTCCGGCACGAAGATGATCGCCGCCTTGTTCTTGTATTTCGGCAGATGCCGGTCGATGCAGTTGAACGAGGCGTTGATCTTTCCGCCGACGAACCACTTCCAGAAGGGCGGATCGTTCGTATCGAGCACCGTGTTCCACCGCTGGTACCACGTCAGCATGTCGGCGTATTCCTCGAAGCATTTCGGGAAATTCTTCTCGGAAAACCGCTCCATGACGGACGGGTCGGTGAGATTCGCCTGCGCCACGAATTTCGGCGAGGGCTTGTAGTACTCCTCTTCCTTCCAGTGCACCGCGATCTGGCCTTCGGTGGTCTCCGCCACCATGGTCGGGTCCTTCACAGCCATGACTTCATCTCCCTTCGCTGGAGGTCCGGGCGAGCCGGCGACATCCAACCCGCCCGATGATCCCCGTGGCTCGCGGCCGGAGGCCGCCGCCGGTTTCGATTTTCATGCCATCTTCGCCTGGGGCATCGACTGGCCGGCCCGCGCCGGAATGTCCGGACGCCGGGCCAGGAACTCGAAGACGAGCGCGACGACGGCGAGAACCGCTGCGGTGTAGAACGCGCCCTGGTAGTTCTTGTACTTGTCGAAGAGCGCGCCGCCGATCTTCGGCCCGATGATTCCCGCCACACCGTAGGCCGTGAAGAGCAGGCCGTAGTTGATGCCCGCGTTCTTCGTTCCCCAGAAGTCGGACGTCGTGGAGGCGTTGACCGAGAGCTGGGTCCCGAAGCACCAGTAGACGACGAAGACCATCACGTAGAGCATCGCCACGTTGCTTCCCGTGAGATACAGCAGCGGCATCGCGATCATCGAGATGCCGATCATGAGACGGAGGACGTTCAACCGCCCCATGGCGTCGGACATCCAGCCCGAGAGAACCCGGCCGGAGGCGCTGCCGACCGCCCCCACGACGAGCGTCATCGTCTTCAGCGCGTCGCTCGAGATGTTCATGCTCTTGGCGAACGGAACGAGCTGGCTGATCACCATGAGCCCGGCCGAGCAGCCGAGCGCATAGGCGATCCACATGTACCAGGCCGTGGGCGTGCGCCACATCTCCCCGGGGGTGAATTCGTGCGTCGTCGCCGCGGCCTTCGATGCGGGCGCCGGGGCCCATCCGACCGGCCGGTATCCCAGCGGCGGATTCTTCAGGAGGTACGAGCCGATGATCGTCATCACGAAGAAGATGGCGCCGAGCACCGTGAACGTCGTGCGCCAGCCGTACTTCGGGATGAGCCAGAGATTCGCGAGCGGTCCGAAGATCGCCGACCCGCCGCCGTACCCCGCGACGGCCAGCCCGACCGCGAGACCCCGCTTGTCCGGGAACCACTTCGCCATGACGGGGATCGGCGTCGAATAGCCGAATCCGTTCCCCGCCCCGACGAGAACGCCGAAGCAGACGATCAGGTAGGTGAGACTCGTCGTGCGCGCGCACAGGAGAAATCCCAGGGTCAAGAGGATACTCCCGGTCAGGGACACGCGGAAGGGGCCCAGCTTGTCCTGCAGCCGGCCCGCCACGATGAAGCTCACGGCGAAGGCGACGATCGCCCACATGAACACCGAGGAGGTGTCGGCGCGCTTCCACCCGAACTCCTTTTCGAGCGGAGCGACGAACACGCTCCAGGCGTAGAGCGAGCCGAGCGCCAGGTTCATGAAGAGCCCGCCCACGACGCGCCACCATCGGTTGAGAGAATCCGGAGCTGCCGGAGAACCGCTCATCTCGTACCTCCTTTTTCTTTCCGAGAAGCAAGATGGGGGGAAGCCGCGCCGTGGACCGGCTCGATTCCCCCCCGATTTCCGCCCTTGATCGATTCCGGCGGTCCGGACCGGCGACCGCTGCCGGTCCCGTCCCCGTCGGCGGACGCCCGCGCTCCCGGAAGGGTCTGCGGGATCGTCATGGGGAAACCGGCCATCGGATGTCCTCCGCGAAATGTTGGGAGCAGCGTAGGCCGTCCCGCGGCGCCTCCTTTGATGCAGATGCATCCTTTTCGGGAAGGAGCCCCCCGTCGCGATGAGGCAATCGAATCATGGCGATTCCCCGCGGGAGCCCTAGGCTTGCGATATCTTCGAGGAGGTTGCGATGCCGCTGACCGTGGAGAGACCGATGGAAACCGAAACCGCCGTGACCCTGGACAAACTCAAGATCGTCGACGAACGAACGGGAAAGTCGTACGAGCTGCCGATCGAAAACGGAACGATCCGGGGGACGGATCTCAAGAAGATCAAGTCCGGACCCGACGACCCCGGGCTCATGGTGTACGACCCGGCCTACATGAACACCGCCGCGTGCCGGAGCGCGATCACGTTCATCGACGGCGACAAGGGCATCCTGCTCTACCGCGGATACCCGATCGACGAGCTCGCCGAGCACTGCTCGTTCCTCGAGGTGGCGTACCTCCTGCTCCACGGAGAGCTTCCGAACAAGGCGGAGAACGACGAGTGGACCCGCCAGATCACGTACCACACGATGATCCACGAGAGCATCAAGAAGTTCATGGACGGGTTCGCCTACGACGCGCACCCGATGGGGATCCTCGTCGCGACGGTCGGAGCGCTCTCGACCTTCTACCCCGACGCCCGCAACATCCACGACGAGGCGTCGCGGAGAACGCAGATCTACCGTCTCGTCGCGAAGATGCCCACGCTCGCGGCGTTCGCCTACCGGCACAGCCGCGGACTCCCGTACGCCTACCCCGACAACGATCTCCGCTACACCGAAAACTTCCTGAACATGCTCTTCAAGATGACCGAGGTGAAGTACCGGCCCGAGCCGGCCCTCGCCCGCGCGCTCGACGTCCTCTTCATCCTCCACGCCGATCACGAGCAGAACTGCTCGACGTCGGTGATGCGGGGCATCGGCTCATCGCACGCCGACCCGTTCTCGGCGGTCGCCGGCGCGTGCGCCGCGCTGTACGGTCCGCTCCACGGCGGAGCCAACGAGGCGGTCCTGAAGATGCTCGCCGAGATCGGCACGAAGGACCGCGTCCCGGCCTTCATCAAGGAAGTGAAGGAAGGACACGGCGAGAAGCGGCTGATGGGGTTCGGGCACCGGATCTACAAGAACTACGACCCCCGCGCGAGGATCATCAAGAAGATCGCCGACGACGTCTTCGCGGTGACCGGGAAGAACCCGCTCCTCGAGATCGCCCTCGAACTCGAGAAGATCGCGCTCGAAGACGAGTATTTCGTGAAGCGGAAGCTCTACCCGAACGTCGATTTCTACTCCGGAATCATCTACCAGGCGATGGGCCTCCCGACGTCCATGTTCACCGTCCTGTTCGCGATCGCGCGGACGATGGGATGGATGGTGCAGTGGGAAGAGATGCTGCTCGATCCGGAACAGAAGATCGCCCGCCCCCGCCAGGTCTACAAGGGTCCGGCGGAGAGACACCTGAGACCGCTGGAAAAACGCTAGCGCTCCTCCCGCGGGTTTCATCGATTGGCCCGGCGACCCCTCGCCGGGCCTTTTTTTCAGCGGCGCGGGCGCCGCTCTCCGCCGGTGCGAAGTCCGAAAACCGCCGGAACCCGCCGCGGCCGCGGGGCATCATCGGCGCATGAAGAACACGGGCTACCGAATCGTCGCCGTCCCGACCGATTTCGCCTCCTCCGTGCGCGCGGATCCCCGGGCCGTCCGGCGCCTCGACGGCCAACCCCACCAGTGCCGCCATTGCCTGACGCTCTCCTCGCCGGGGGAAGCCGTCCTCCTGGCTTCCTTCTCCCCCTTCCGGACGGATCAGCCGTACGCGGAGCGCGGGCCCGTGTTCGCGCACGAACGGAATTGCCCGCGCTACGCGGACGACTCCGCGTATCCCCGGCAGTTCCCGCGGCGCGCCGCCGTGCTCCGCGCCTACGACGGCGGAGAGGCTCTGGTGGATGCCCGCGTCGTCGGCGACTCGGACGTCGACGCGCTCATCGCCGAGCTCTTCGCGGATACCCGCGTCGCCTTCCTGCACGCGCGGAACGTCGCGGAAGGGTGCTTCATGTTCCGGATCGAGCGGGCGGCGGGCCTCTAGAACACGAAGGGAACGAGCCGCTTCGTGCGGCGGGCGTATTCCGCGTATTCCGGGTAGCGCTCGGCAACGAGTTTCTCCTCGGCGGCGATCCGCATCGCGATGCCCGCGAGGACGACGAGGAAGAAAAGCGAACCGGAACTCCGGGCCGCCGCCGCGCCGGCCCCGCCGAAGAGCGCGATCGCGGCGTAGATCGGATGGCGGAGCCACCGGTAGGGGCCCGTCGTCACGAGACCGCCCTCCGTCGGGTTCGCGGCCGCGTGGAAGCTGCGGAGACCGAAGGTCGCGCGCGCCCAGACGAAGAGAACGACCGCGACCCCCTGCAGCGCGAGGACCGCCGGACGAGTCGAGAAGAGGGCGCCCGTTCTCCAGAGCGCGACGAGGCCGGCGGCCATCGCCGCGAGCCCCGCGAGAGAGAGCGCCCTCACTTCGGTTTGCGGGTGAGGAGCATGCCGACGCCCACGACGATCGCGGCGACCCCGGCCCAGAGGGGAACGTTGACGTGCTCCTTCTCCTTGAAGGACAGGTCGAAAGGACCCAGGTGGGCCCGATGGCTCTCCTTCGTGAAGGTGAATCCGCCGAAGACGAGAGCCAGGAGCCCGGCGACGATCAGGATCACGGCGACGAGCTTGATGCCTTCCATGCGTGTCCTCCTTTCCGGCGTCCGCGTCAGGCGGCGCGGAACAGCCGATACAGCGTCAGCGCCACGCCGGCGCACATTCCCGCGGCGAAGAGGAGAAGGATCTGGACCCAGCGAACGGACTCCGCCCCGGGAGTTCGCGTGAAGAACAGGAACCCCACCGCGCTCACGACGAGGAGCACCGCGATCCGCCGGCGAATGTCTCGTTCCATCGTCAGGATCCTTTCTGGTAGACGCCCGCGCCGACGACGAGGGTCCGGCCGTCCGCCGTCACCTTCCGGATGTACGTCCACTTCCGGGAGGGGCGCACGTGGCCGGGACGGGGCCAGAGATAGCTCACCCAGGCCGAGTCCGCCGTCTCCAGGATCTTCGTCCACTCGCGATGGAACGCGCGGCCGCTCGCGTCCTTGAGATCCATGACGTTCCGGCCCTCGAGCTGAGGCCGGGGACCGTTGACGAGGCTCACCATCGACATGTCGTCCACGAACACGTAGCTGAAACCGTTGAACCAGCGGCTCCCCCGAACGCGAAACTCGGGGAACGCCTTCTCCCCCCGGTCGACGACGAGCGCCGCCGCGCGATCGACGAGCGCCTCGATCCGGTGTGCCTGGGCGGGAGGCGGCCCTTCCGCCGGGGCGGCAGCCGCGCCGAGCATCGCCGCCAGGCACAGACCCGCGGCCGAAAAGAGCCCCGATCGTTTTCGCATGCCCCGGATTATGCCGGTTCGGGCCGGCAAAGTCGCGCCGACCGCCTCGAAAAATCTCTGAAGCGCCGACCCCAGGGTCGCCCCCGAGTTCTCGCGATCCGAGCTCTGCGAGCGTCGCGATGGCGGCCCCCGGGCAGGC
>DASTIQ010000067.1 GCA_035717485.1 Thermoanaerobaculia bacterium
GTTCGCGACCGTGCTCGGCACGCGCTCGCTCCTCCGGGAAACCCTCGACCGCGTCGGCATCCTCATTCCTCCCGAGCGGATGCTGGTCGTCGGACGGCGTTCGCACGAGCATTTCCTCCGGGAGGAGCTCGCGGATTTCCCGAGGGCGACCGTGCTCCTCCAGCCCGACAATCGCGGAACGGCGGCCGGGATCCTCCTTCCGATTCACGGGATCGCCCGAATCGACCCGCAGGCGATCGTCGCCGTTTTCCCGTCCGACCACCTCATCCTCGGAAGCAACGCCTTCATGGCGCACGTCTCCCAGGCGGTCGCGTTCGCTCGGGCGCATCCCCGGCGCGTGCTCCTCGTCGGGGCTCCCCCGTCGCGGCCGGAGCCGGATCTCGGCTGGGTCGAAACGGGCGAACCGGTCGGGGCGACCGCGTCCGGGCCGATCTGCCGCGTCGTCCGATTCCGGGAAAAACCGGCGCCCGAAGAGGCCCGGACCTACTTCGCGCGCGGATTCCTCTGGAACACGTTCGTGATCGTCGGACGAGCCTCGGCGTTCGTGGAGGCGGGTCGGGGGTTCGCCCCCGCCGTCTCGGCCGGCGTCGAGCACGTCGTCCAGGCGGCGATCGGCGGACCGGAGGCGTTCGACAGGGCATTCGCCGACATCCCGGTCGCGGACTTCTCCCGGTCGATTCTCGAGCACTGCCCGGATCGGCTCGTCATCTCGCGGCTGCCCGACGGGATCTGGAGCGACCTGGGGACGCCGGAACGGGTCTTCGAAAGCCTGGCGGAGGCGAGACTGCCGATCCCGGCAGGGCTGCGGGGCACGTCGCCCGTATCCCCGTTCCCGGGGAACAGCCCGTTATCCGCCGGCTCGCCGGCATAGACCGCCATTCGTCGCGGGGATCGTCCCGAGCGCTCCTCACCACCCGATGCCGTAATCCTCCCCGTGGTTGCTCGACCCGCCCCACATCGTGCCGTGTTTCAGGTCGAGGAGGATCGCGTTGATCGGCCCCGAGGTCCGCTCCTCGAACACCATCGAGTAGCCCATCTTCGCGAGCTCGCTCCGAACCCATGGTGGCGTCGCGGTGTTGAGCAGGATCTTTCCCGGAATCGACTCGTGATTTCCGAACGAGCTGTGCATCTGGAAGCTGTTGAAGTTCGCCGCCTCGGTCGCTTCCTGCGGCGTCATCCCGAACTCGACCACGTCCAGGAAGAACTGGAGCAGATTCTGGTCCTGCGAGTCGCCCCCCTGCACCGAGAAGCAGAGATAGGGCTTGCCGCCCTTCAACGCCAGGGTCGGGGTCAGGGTGACGCGCGGGCGCTTGCCCGGCTCGATGACGTTGAACGGACCTTCGGCCGGATCGAGCACGAACGACTGCATCCGCTGGCTCAGGCCGATCCCGGTGTGCCCGGCGATCACCGCGGGAAGCCAGCCGCCGCTCGGCGTCACCGAGACCACCCATCCCTCCGAGTCCGCGGCCTCCACCGACGTCGTCCCCGCGGTGAACGTCTCGCGGAAGCGCGCGAGATCCGACGGTGAAAGCGACGCCTCGAGCAGCCTGTTTCCCCTCCCCGGCTTCCCGCTCTCCGCGATCTTCCACTTCGAGAGCAGGTCCGAATACGGGTTCGTGCCTCCCTGGAACGGATACGGGTCGCCCGGCCCGATCCGCGGGTTGCCGCGCTCGGGATCGATCAGCTTCGCCCGCTCCTTCGCGTATTCCTTGGAGAGCAGCCCCCGGATCGGCTCCTCGGGCGGGAAATCCGGGTCGCCGTAGTAGAAGTCGCGATCCGCGAACGCGAGGCTCATCGCCTGGTAGACCGTGTTGACGTAGCGCGACGTGTTGAAGCCCATCGACTTCAGGTCGAAGTTTTCGAGGATGTCGAGCGACTGCAGCATCGCGGGTCCCTGCGTCCACGTCGTCAGCTTGTAGACGTCGATCCCGCGATAGCTCGTCGTGACCGGCTCCTCGATCTTCACCTTCCAGCGGGCGAGGTCTTCCGCGGTGATCAATCCGCCCTGCTCCTGCGTGCTCCGCGCGATCTCCTTCGCGATGTCGCCCTTGTAGAAGCGGTCGTACGCGGCGTAGATCGCCTCCTTCCGGGACTTTCCTCTCTTCAACGCTTCCTGCTCGGTCGCGACGAGCTTTCGGAGCGTCGCGGCGAGATCCGGCTGACGGAAGATCTCGCCCGGTTCCGGCCCTTCGCGCTCTCCCGTTCCACCGCTCGGCGCCGGCCGGTCCTGCGCGGGCGTCGGGCCGCTCGCACTCTTCCCGGCCGCGGCCCGGCCGCCGGCCGTCTCTCCGGGGCCGTGACGATGGACGAAGAACAAGGCGCGGGAATACGGCCACCGGTCGAGCCATTTCTTCTCGTGCTCGATCGTGTTCGCGGCCTGCGCCTCGATCGGGTAGCCGTCCGCCATGTCGATCGCGGGCGCGAGAACGTCCTTGAGCGACATCGTGCCGTACTCGGCGAGCATCACGAGAATGCCTCCCGGCGTTCCGGGCGTGACCGCGGCGAGCGGGCCGTACTCCGGCGGATAGTTCATCCCTTTCCCCTTGAAGAACCCGGGAGTCGCGCCGGTCGGCGCCACACCCAGGGCGTCGATCCCGATGACCTTCTTCGTCTTCGGGTCGTAGATGAGCGCCTGCGTCTCGCCGCCCCAGCTCAACGTGTCCCACATCGTGCAGCCGGCCGCGATCATCGCCACCGAGGCGTCCACCGCGTTGCCGCCCCTGGCGAAGATCATCGCGCCGGCCGTCGCGGAAAGCGGCTTGCCGGTGACGGCCATCCAGCGCTTCGCGTGAAGAGGCGGTTTCTCGGTCTTCATCTGCGCGGCCAGCGGGGCGGCCGAGCAGACCAGGAGGACGGCGGCGGCTCGTCGGATCATCGGGACCTCCGGCGGGAAAGTCTATGCCGATCGGCCAGACCGGCGGCGCTCATCGACCCGGATTCGCCGCGGGTGCGCGCTCGATCGCCTCGAGCGCGGGATCGACGTTGCGGGAATAGGCGTCGAACGTCAGCGGCGCCGGGATCTGCGGGATCGTGGCGACGCGCCGGTCCATGGGGTGCCAGTCCTGCCAGTAGTAGATCGAGGCGCGCACGGTGATTCCGCTGTTGGGGAGAACGATCTTGCGCGAGTCGCCGTAGGCGTTCCCCTTCGATCCCGTCGGTTCGCCGACGAACGTGACGTTCGTGTATTTCTCGAGGGCATCGACGAACATCTGCGCGGCGGAGAAAGTGGCGGGGCCGATGATGGCGAAGAGGCGACCCTTGCGATCGATGCTCTCCGACTGGATGATGGCGCGGACGACCGGAACGATCAGCGTGCCGTCGCCGCCGCGGTTGAGCCGGAGATCGATCGCCACCTTTTCCGGCTTCGTGGCGGCGATCTCGTCGTGCACGCGTTGCGCGAAATGCGCGAGCGTCTCATCCGTCTTGTCGCCGACGCGATTGATCTGGACGTAGAGCAGATTGCCGGCGTGCTCGAAGTGGAAGGCGTCGCCCGAGCCGCGAAGCCAGAGAGGATCCGGTCGACCGGAGCGATCGCGGGCGTCGATCCAGCCCTCGCGGCGGTCGAAGAGCGTCACGGTGTCGCCGGTCATGATCTCCGCCGGGGCGAACGAATGCAGGACGACGCTCTCTTCCCCATGGCGCGTCGCCACCGTCATCGGCACGGCGTCGAGCGCACGCGTGATGCCGAGCGCGTGCAAGACCTCCGGCATGGCCAGGAGGTACTGCGCCCAGTAGCGCGCCCCCTGGTCGTTGTCGCATCCGATCATCGTCTTCACCGAGGCGTACGCGTCGGCCATGCGGCGATCGCCGATGCGCAGCACTCTCGCGCCCACGAGGGACCGCTCCGATTCGCGCGCCGCCCGGACGTACAGATCCTCCCCGAAAAAGGTGAAGACCACCGGAAGGACGTGGAACCCGATCTTCTGATCGCGCGTCGGGTAGATGTTCGTGTGACCGTCGGCGACGGCCGCGACGATCCTGGCCATCTCCACGATCACCTGGTGCCGCTCCAGCGACGGGATCTTCGCATCGAGCGCCGCCACCATCGCCGCCCATTCCTCGCGGGAGGCGGCGTGGTAGAGGTTCTTGTGCGTCCGCTCCATCTCCGCGGCCATGACGTGCAGGTCGCTCCGCCAGGCGCGCGCCTCGTCGGGAGGCATCGCCCACGAGGCACGGGCGAGGAGAGCAGTGGCGAGCGCGACGGTGCAAGCTCTCGTGTTCATCGGCCTCCCTTTGTCCACCGACGGAGTATGAGTTCAGCGGCACTTGCCCGGACGAGCGCCCGGGGGGTGCCCGCGGCAACCAGGGATCAGGAGTCCGGCCGCGAATGGCTTCCGTGCGCGCCGGGTCGGAGAAAGGGAATCAGGGCAGCCACCTCCCGGCGATACTCCGTGTAAGGAGGTCCGAGGGAAGCGGCGAGCATCTCGTCTTCGACGCGGATGCGATAGGCGTAAGCGGCGCATGTGGCGAGGAGCGAGGCCGCGAACACGACGACGTTCGCCGAGGCCAGGGCAACGCCGTTGAGGGTGAGAAGTGAGCCCAGGTAGCCGGGGTGACGGACCCGGCGGTACGGCCCGCTGCGCTCGACCGGGTGGCGGTCTTGAACCAGCAGCGTTCTCGTGTAGCGCTCTCGCAGCGTGAGCACGGCCCACAAACGCAAGGCGATACCCACGCCCTCGAGAGCTACCCCGATCCAGGGGGTCAGCGGAATGCCGGGAACCGACGCGTGCCGGAACCACTCCGGAAGATAGGGCCGGAAGCTCGGGGAATCCGCCTTCATCGCGAGGACGAAGCCGACGACCGGAACTGCCGCTGCGAGGGAAACGGCCAGGGTGCTGTGGCGATCCGATGCGCCGGGGCGATGAGCGCGCGCGCGTTTACCGAAGCGAATCTCGGACTGGATCTCGTACAGGAGTAAGAGAACCAGCCCGGCGAGGCCGTAGTCGGGAAGAGCGCCAAAACGCGAGAACCATTCAGACATCGAGGTGGTCTCCGGTCGGCGCCCGGACACCAGACGACGCGAATTCGTCGGCAGCCTTGCCGGACGCGGTCCGCCGCAATGGGAGGTTCAGGGCCTCGTCGCTGGCTTTACTTCCCGAGAATCCTCTCAAATCGCTCTTTGCATGCGGGCAGGTTTCGCTCATCCGCCGGCCAGCCTACTCTTGCCTGACGATATCGACCGAGATCTCCACGGCGGCGATCGTCCCTCTGTTCTCGAGCCAGTGTGTGGTGTTCCTGTCCTCGGGCCAGCCCAATCCCGGCCCGTAGTCCGTAGCGACGCCATCTCGATGGTCGGTGATCGTTCCCTGCAGTATGTAGACGGTGCCCGGTCTGCCTCTGTGGTCGTGAATCGGGCCGAAGACGCCTCCAGGTTCGATGGTCACCATACGCATTCGAAGCTGGCGCCCTGACAAGCCCTCGATTTCAGGACCCAGGTCGATCGTCGTCAGTACCTTCACCGTAACGCCCTTCGTCTCGGGCGCGACCCGTTCGTTGCTCATCGTCCTCTCCTCCGATACTTACAGGGACCGAAAGACTCGTTTTCAGCGCCGCGCAACCGGGTGCCCAGTCCGCCGCAACGAGGGGTTACACGACCGGCCCCGTCAGGATTTTCGCGACGGGTAGTCATCACGTGCTCGACGGCACCGGCGACGTCACGACGGGTTCGGGACCCGACGCTTTCTGCAACACCAGCCACGCCGCGAAGCCTTGCTGAAGGTCCACGAGCACATGCATAGCCACCGCCGGCCAGAGCGAACCGAAGATCAGCACCACCAAGGTCAGGAAGGCGCCCACGATGCCGACAGCCAGTGCACCGGCGACCCCGTGGTACGCATGGGCCGTCGCGAACACGATCAAGGACAGCGCTGCGGCGCCCCACAGCCCGAGCAGTGGGCGGAAAGCCCAGATGAGGAAGCCGCGAAAGATCAGCTCTTCCGAGAAGCCCGCCGACAATGACACCGCTGCCCACCATGCCAACTCGTCGCCAGTATGCGGCGCGTGTGCGGTCGCCTGGCTCCGCACCGTGACCCGCTTTCGGCGTTTCAGGCGCGCGAGTCTTACGATCGCGGCCGCCAGCGCGGCTGCCACTGCCGACACGAGAGCCAGGGAGACCCACAGGCGCCAACCGTGAGGCGCGTTCAATCTCAGGAGCGCCCGGGATCGCCCCTCGTACAACCACAGCGACAGCACGCAGGCGACCAATGCCCAC
>DASTIQ010000068.1 GCA_035717485.1 Thermoanaerobaculia bacterium
CCCCCGCGTGCTATCGTTTTTCCGTGGCGTCCCTCCGCTCCCGCCAATGGCGCTCCACGACGGTCCTCTGCGTCCGCCGCGACGGGCGCGTCGCGATCGCCGGCGACGGCCAGGTCACGATGGGAACGACCGTCATGAAGACCGGAGCCGCCAAGATCCGCCGGCTCTACGAGGGACGGGTTCTCGCCGGTTTCGCGGGCACGTCGGCCGACGCGTTCGCGCTCTTCTCGAAGTTCGAGCACAAGCTCGAGGAGTACCGCGGGAACCTCGAGCGCTCCGCGATCGAGCTCGCCCGCGACTGGCGGACCGACAAGATCCTCCGCCAGCTCGAGGCGCTCCTGATCGTCGCCGACGGCGAGATCTCCCTGCTCATCTCCGGGACGGGCGACCTGATCTCCCCGGACGAAGGCCTCCTCGCGATCGGCTCCGGGGGGCCGTACGCCCTCGCGGCGGCGAGGGCGCTCCTCGCGCACACTTCGCTCGCGGCGCCCGAGCTCGCCCGGGAGGCGCTGACGATCGCCGCGGGAATCGACATCTACACGAACGACCGCATCAAGGTCGAGGAGCTGTAGGCTAAATGGTCTTCCTGATGCCGGGCGACGTCGCGGAGGGAGCTCCGGGCACCGCGCCGCCCGCCGACGCCGGCGCCACCGGCGGCGACGACCTCACGCCGCGCCAGATCGTCGCGGAGCTCGACAAGTTCATCATCGGCCAGAACAAGGCCAAGCGCGCGGTCGCGGTGGCGCTGCGGAACCGCTGGCGGCGTCTCCAGCTCCCTCCCGAGGTCGCGCGCGAGATCCTCCCGAAGAACATCCTGATGATCGGGCCGACGGGAGTCGGGAAGACCGAGATCGCGCGGCGGCTCGCGCGGCTCGCGCGCGCGCCGTTCCTGAAGGTCGAGGCGTCGAAGTTCACGGAGGTCGGATACGTCGGACGCGACGTCGAATCGATCGTCCGCGACCTGACGGAAGCCGCCGTCGGACTCGTGCGCGAGGAGAAGACGCGCGAAATCGCCGCGCAGGCCGAAGCGCGCACGGAGGAGCGCCTGCTCGATCTCCTGCTCCCCCGAGTTCCTCCGGAAGAGGCGGCGGAGACGCGCGCGAAGCTCCGGACGCTCCTGCGGGAAGGAAAGCTCGACGACCGGATGGTCGACGTCGAGGTGACGGAGCAGACCTTCCCTTCCTTCCAGATCATGACCAACCAGGGCGCCGAGGAAATGGACGTGTCGCTCAAGGACATGCTCCCGAACATCTTCGGCGGGAAGAAGAAGAACCGCTCGTGCCCGATCTCCGAAGCGCGCCAGATCCTCCGCAGCGAAGAGGAGTCTCGGCTGATCGATCCCCAGCAGCTCTCGCGCGAGGCGGTCGCCCGCGCGGAGTCGTCCGGGATCGTGTTCCTCGACGAGATCGACAAGGTCGCGGGACGGGAGGGGAACCGCGGCGGTCCCGACGTTTCGCGGGAAGGCGTGCAGCGCGACCTCCTGCCGATCGTCGAGGGAACGCAGGTCCACACGAAGCACGGCACGGTCCACACGGACCACGTCCTCTTCATCGCCGCCGGGGCTTTTCACGTCTCGAAACCGGCCGATCTGATCCCCGAGCTCCAGGGGCGCTTTCCGGTGCGCGTCGAGCTCGATTCCCTCACCGAGGCAGATTTCGTGCGGATCCTGACCGAGCCCGAGAACGCGCTGACGAAGCAGTACCGCGCGCTCCTCTCGGCGGAAGGGCTCGACCTCCAGTTCACGGAGGATGCCGTCGCCGAGATCGCGAAGTGGGCCGAGCGCGTGAACCGCCAGCTCGAGAACATCGGCGCGCGGCGGCTGCACACGATCCTCGAGCGTCTGCTCGAGGACGTTTCGTTCGACGGGCCGGAGCTCTCGGGGCGGACCCTGTCCGTCGACGCCGCGATGGTCCGCGAGCGGGTCGCCGATCTCGCCAAGAACGAAGACCTCTCCCGATACGTCCTGTGAATCGGCGCGCCGCGGGGGCTCTTCTCCTCGCCGTCGCCGCGGCCGGATGCGGCAAGAAAGGCGATCCGCTGCCGCCGCTGCCGACGCGACCCGCCCGGACGCGCGACCTCGCCGTCGAGCAGCAGGGAGAAGCGGCCGAGCTTTCCTTCACGTTCCCCTCGCTCCGCGTCGACGGCGCGCCGCTCCGGGACCTGGTGGAGATCGACGTTTACCGGATGGAAAGTCCCTCGCCGGCGCTGACCTCGGAAACGCTCGCGACCGGCGGTCGGTCGGACCGCGCCCCGATCCCGGGCGAGCGGCGGCGCGCCGAAGCGGAACGGCGCCGCGAGGAGCAGATCGTGTCGGCCTCGCGTCGGGTGGCGACGATCCCGTCGGATCTCTTCCCGGCCGCGACCCGGGGAAGCCGCGTGGTCTGGCGCGACGACCTGCGCCCCTTCCTGTCGATCCCCCATCCCCCGCCGCTCGCCTGGGCGGTCGTCACCGTCCGGCGAAACGGGGAGCGCAGCGAGATCTCCAACATCGCGACGCTCACTCCCGCCGTGCCGCCGCAGGCGCCCGCGGACCTCACGGCGGAAGCGGAGCCGGCGCGCATCTGCCTCGCGTGGAGCCCGCCCGGGAAGGACCTCTCCGGGGCGCCGGTCGAGATCGCCGGATACCGCGTGTATCGCCGCCCTCTCGCCGACGCCGATTACGGGCCGCCGTTGAACGCCGATCCGGTCTCCCTTCCGGAGCTCGCCGACACGACCGCGGCGTACGGGTCGACCTACGTCTATACCGTGACCGCGATCGCGAAGGATCGGGCGAAGGCGGAGAGTCCGCCGGCCATCCAGTTCGGGATCGCCTACCGCGACGTCTTCCCGCCGCCGCCGGTCGCGCGCGTCGATGCCCTCCCGGAAGAACACCGCGTGCGGCTTTCCTGGAGCCCGGTCGAGGCGTCCGATCTCGCCGAGTACCGGATCTTCCGGAGCGAAGGGGACGGCGCGCCGGTTCTTCTCGGTAAGACGGCGGCCGATCGGGTCGAGTTCGACGACGAGACGGTCGAGCCCGGCCGGACGTACCGCTACACCGTGGCGGCGGCCGACAAGAGCGGAAACGTGAGCCCCGCGTCTCCCGAGGCCGTCGCGAAACCGTTCGAATAGGGCTGCGACCGCCCGCGTCATGGCGAGCGGCGGCGAAGCGATCTCCGGGACTTTCTTCGGGCGCCGGATACTGCCGCCCGGCGGGTCGACCCCCGGTCTTCCGGGGCGCTTTTAGCCAAAAAAAAGGCGCCCCGAGGGGCGCCCTTTCCGGACTCTTTCGGGCAGTCTTACTTGGTGCTGGGAGCGGGCTCGGTCGTCTTGGTGCTCTTCTTCATGGTCTTGTGGTGATGCATCGCGGTCTTCCCCGTGTACGGCGAAACCGTGAGCGTCTTCTTGCCCGCGTCGTCGGTCGCTTCGACGACCTTGACCTTGTTTCCGACCGCGACGGCCGGATCCACCGTGGCGGCCATGTCCTTGTCGTCGAGATCGAAGCTGTAGTCCTTGTTCTTCGGGCCGGTCACGACGATCTTCTTGCCGGCGTCGAGGGTCTTCACCGTTCCGATGACGGTCTTCCCCTTGGTCTTCGTGTTCGGGCCGGGGCCGGTGTGCTTGGTCTCGGTCGTCTGGGCCATCGTCTTGCCACCGGTCGCCGCCGTCTCGCTCGTGTTGGTCTGCGCGGCCGCGGTGTAGGCCACCGCGAAAATCGCCGCCGCCGAGAGTGCCATCCAGTTCTTCTTCAAGAGAAACCTCCTAATAAATGCTCGGACCCTCTTCTTCACTCGAGGCGGGGGCCAAAACCTCACAATACCGGGATACTGGAAGACGCATGCCAGAACGGTGCCAGCGGAAACCGTTTCTTATCAAACAGCTCGTTTTTTATTCCCGGACGGGGCGCACCATTTGGTCAGGTGGCGCGCCTCCTATCGTCGGCCACCCGGCGGCGGAGGCCGGCGAGATCGCCGGAGGACATGAGCAGGACGACGTCGTCGGGCCGCGCTTCGCGCTCGAGGATCGGCTCGATCTCCTCGACCCGATCGGGGACGAAGACGCGCCGCCCGAGCGCGGAGAGCGCCCGCCGCACCGCCTCCCGGTCGATCAGCTGGTCGGGCGCGAATCGCCCCGCGTGGAAGACGGGCGCGAGGACGACGCAGTCGGCGGCCGCGAGCGCCCGCTCGTATTCCTTCTCGAAGAACTTCCGGCCCGCGGTGATCGAGCGCGGCTCGAAGAGCCCCCAGACGCGCCGCCCGGGCCAGCGCTGCCGGGCCGCGGAGAGCGTCTCGAAGACCGCCGTCGGATGGTGCGCGAAGTCGTCCACGTAGAGGACGCCTCCGCGGGTGCCGATCACCTCCAGCCGGCGCTTCACTCCCGCGAACCGGGGAAGCGAGCCGGCGATCTCCGCGGCGGTGAGCCCCAGCCGGCGCGCGGCCGCGAACGCGATCGCGGCGTTCCTCACGTTGTGGAGGCCGAACAGCGGCGAACGCAGCTCGACCGCCGCGCCTCCCGGCTCCGCGACCGAGAACGCCGTCCCCGAAGGGTCGACGGAGATCCTCGAGACCCGGAAATCGCCCTCCCCGTCGAGCGATACGAAGACGGCCGGCGCCCGGGAGGCGCGCGCGAGCGCCCTCACCCGCGGGTCGTCGCCGTTGCCGACGACGACCCCGTCCGGCGGCACGAGCTCGATCACGCGCCGGAACGCCTCTTCGACGGCGGCGACGTCGGGGTAGAGATCCGCATGGTCGAATTCGACGTTGTTGACGAGGAGCGTCCGCGGCTCGTAGTGGAGGAATTTCGGACCGCGATCGAAGAACGCGGCGTTGTACTCGTCCCCCTCGAGGAGGAAATGCGGTCCCGCGCCGTCGCGGAACCCCGCGCCGAAGTTCTTGAGCTCGCCCCCGACGAGGAAACCGGGGTCGCGGCCCGTATCGGTCAGGAGCCACGCGAGAACCGCCGACGTCGTCGTCTTGCCGTGCGTCCCGGTCACGACGACCGAATGCCGCCCGGGCAGGAGATAGCGCCGGATCGCCTGGGGGAGCGACACGTAGGGCAGCCCGAGCTCGAGCATCCGCTCGACCTCGGGATTCGTCCGCGGCACGGCGTTCCCCACGACCACGGCGTCCGCGTCGGCGGGGACGTTTTCCGCCCGAAACCCGGCAACGACCGGGATCCCGGCGCGCGCGACGAGGTCCGACATCGGCGGATAGAGCGCCGTATCGGAGCCGCTCACCCGGTATCCGCGTCCCGAGAGGAGTACCGCCAGCGGCGCCATCGCGGTGCCGCCGACCGCGATGAAATAGAGCTTTTTCCCGTTCACCGCCCCATTCTGCCTCACGGACCCGAATTCGGGAACGCGGCCGCGCGCCGAGAAACTTGAAATAAAGCCGTCCCCGATGCTAGTTTCCTTCGTTTGTTTGACCATTTGAGGAGAAAGGACGAACCATGCGCCGATTTCTGACCCGCGCGGCTGTTCCGGTGATCGTGGCCGGGGCGGTCGCCCTCGGCTCTTCGCCCGTTCGGGCCGCAGCCCCGCCCGCGAAGAAGCCCGCCGCCGCCACGACCCCCGCCAAGGCCGACGAGAAGGTCGGCACGCCCAAGATCTCGGTGGATCCGATGATGAAGGACGCCGGCACCGTCGCCAAGGGCGACCGCGTCGAGGCGGTTTTCAACGTCAAGAACTCCGGGACCCAGGACCTCATCATCTCCGACGCGCGTCCTTCCTGCGGCTGCACGGTCGCGTCGTTCGACCGGACGATCAAGCCGGGCCAGACCGGAAAGATCACCGCGGCGGTCGACACGAAGAACTTCTCGGGGCCGATCACGAAGACGGTCTCGGTCGTTTCGAACGACCCGGAGAACCCGCAGCTCGCGCTGACGATCAAGGCGATCGTCAAGCCGTACGTCGAGGTCGCGCCGCAGGAGTTCGTCCGCTTCTCGGCGATCAAGGGGGACACGGCGAGCCAGGACCTGATCCTCTTTTCGAGCGAGGCGGACTTCCATCCGACGGTCGCCGAATCGTCGCAGCCGTACGTGCAGGCGCAGATCGCTCCCGCGACCGACAAGGAAAAGATCGAAGGAAAGACGGGATCGCAGTACAAGCTGCACGTGATGCTCCAGCCGAGCGCGCCCGTCGGCGTGCTGAACGCGCCGGTCCACGTCAAGACCGGAGTCGCCAAGCAGCCCGACCTGGAGATCCGGGTCTCCGGGATCGTGCGCGACCGGATCAGCGTCACGCCGGCCTCGATCGTGTTCGGGAACTTCACTCCCGGCAAGGACGTCATCTCGCGCAACGTGATCTTCACGAACAACAAGCCGGCGCAGGCCGTCCGCGTCCAGAAGGTCGAGAGCACCGTCTCCGGCATGTCGGCCGAGCTCGTGCCGATGACCGAGGGAATCAACTACACGATCGTCCTCAAGCCGAAGACCGATCTGAAGAAGGGCGAGTTCTCGGGAACGCTCAAGATCTACACGTCCGACAAGGAACGTCCGGAGATCGACGTGCCGATGTCCGGCAACGTCCTCTGATCCGGCGGAAGGAAGACGACCGATGAAGAAATTCCTCTGGGGAGCGGCGGTCCTCGCCGCGGCGGCGCTGTCGACCGGTCCCGTTCGCGCCGAAGACAAGGCGGCGAAATCGGCCGACGAAGGAAAGGTGGTGCGCTTGCACGACGGACTGCAGTACGAGGATCTCAAGGTGGGCACCGGCGCCGAGCCGAAGACCGGTCAGACCGTCGTCGTCCACTACACGGGATGGCTCACGAACGGGAAGAAGTTCGACTCTTCCGTCGACCGCGGCCGCCCGTTCGAGTTCGCGATCGGGGAAGGGCACGTGATCAAGGGGTGGGACGAAGGAGTCGCGACGATGAAGGTCGGCGGCAAGCGCAAGCTGACGATCCCGCCGGAGCTCGCCTACGGTTCCCGCGGCGCGGGCGGCGTCATTCCGCCCAACGCGACGCTCGTGTTCGACGTGGAGCTGCTCGGCATCAAGTGATCCCTTCTCCGGATGCCGGTTCCGTTTCGCGGCGGGGGCCCTCCCCCCGCCGCTTTCCTTTTCGGCTGCGATAGCATCGCGAGGTGGCCCCGTTCCCCGTCACCGTTCGAGAGGCTCGTCCCGCCGATGGTCCCGCGATCCTCGCGCTCGAGCGCGAGCTCGCCGACTTCGAGCGGCTCGAAGGACCTTCCGAAGCCGAGGGAAAGCGGCTCCTTTCCTGGATCTTCGACGAGGAGCGCTTCCACGCGCTGATCGCCGAGCGCGGAAGCGCGGTCGTCGGGATCGCGATCTATTTCTTCTTCCCCACCTCGTTTCGCGCGCGCCCCGGGCTCTACCTCGAAGACATCGTCGTCTCGAACGCGGCGCGCGGGGAAGGGGTCGGCCGCGCGCTCATGACCGAGCTCGCGCGGATCGCGGAAAGCCGGGATTGCGGGCGGATCGAGTGGGCCGTCCTCGACTGGAACGAGCGCGCTCTCGATTTCTACCGGCAGCTCGGCGCGCGCCAGCACCGGGAGTGGCTGCGATACTCGCTCGAAGCCCCGGAGATCCGCGCTCTCGCCGCCGACGCCGCGCGGCGCTGATCCGTTTTAGCGCCGGCCCGATACCGGGGACGGAGCGGGAGGGGCGGCCGGATCGATCGCGGGACGCGCGGGCGCGGCGGACGGCGCCGCCGCCGACTCGTACCCGAACACGCCGCCGCCGTACGTCCCCGCGTAGAGGGTCGACGGGGCCGCCGGATCGAAGGCGAGGGAAAAAACCGTGGGGTTCGTGAGGCCGGCGTTCACCGGCGTCCAGCTCGATCCGCCGTCGTCGCTCCGGAAGACGCCTCCGTCGCGAGTCCCCGCGTACAGCGAGTCGCCGGCGGGATCGAAGGCGAGGCTGTAGACGCTCGCCGCCGCCAACCCCGAGCTCGACGACCGCCACGTGCTCCCGCCGTCGGCGCTCGACCAGATTCCGGCGCCGTCGACGCCCGCGTAGAGGCGCGCGGGATCGCGGGGATCGATCGCGATCGAGAACACGGACCCGGAGAAGGCGCCCGCCCCCGCGGCGGTCCACGTCGCGCCGCGGTCCGTGCTCCGAAACAGCCCGTTCCCGGTTCCCGCGTAGAGCAGCGCTCCGCCGGGGGCGACCGCCATCGAGAACACGGTCTCGTTGGCGGAGCCCAGGGGGATCGCCGTCCAGGTCGCGCCGGAATCCTCGCTCCTCATCAGGCCTCCGAGATACGTCCCCGCGTAGACGACCGCGGGGTTGGCCGGGTCGATCGCCAGCGAATACACGTTGTTCGTCCCGGGAAGGCCCGCGGAAGGCGTCCACGTCACGCCGTCGGGAGAGGTCCAGAGCCCCTGGTCGGTTCCCGCGTACATCTTCTGGCCGCTGCGCGAAAGGGTGAAGACGGTCAGCGCGTCGATTTCGGCGGGCTGCCACGTCGCTCCTCCGTCGACGCTTCGCAGGATCCCGCTCCCTCCGGTCGCCGCGTAGACGGCTTCCGGCGTCGCGGCGATCGCGTTGACGACGGTCCCGTTCATCCCGCGGTTGCCCGCGGCCCAGGTCGCGCCGCCGTCGCCGCTCCGGAACGTTCCGAGATTCGTGCCCGCCCACACCGTTCCGGGGGATCGCGGGTCGGTGCGCAGAGCGAAGACCGTCGCGCGAGAGACCGCCGGCGCCGACTGTTCCCAGCTCGTTCCGCCGTCGGCGCTCCGCCAGACGCCGCCGTCGAGCGTGCCGGCCCAGACCGTTCCGGCAACTGCGGCGTCCGCGGCGACCGCGTAGACGTTGGCGGACGAGAAAGGAGAAGCAGAGGGCGCCCACGTTGCACCGCCGTCGTCGCTCTTCCAGACGCCCTCTCCAAATGTCGCTGCCCAAAGGGTCGAAGGATTCGCCCGGTCGATGTCGAGGTCCATGACGAAAGTGGAGGCGATCGGCCCCGACGCCGTCGTCCAGGTCGTTCCTCCGTCGGTGCTGGCGAGGACGCCGCCTCCGGCGGTTCCCGCCCAGATCCGGCCCGAGTGCGCGGCGTCGGCCGCCAGCGCATAGACCGCCTGCCCCGCCGCCGCCGAGGCGGTCGCGGTCCAGGATCCGCCGGCGTCGGCGGAACGGAAGACGCCCGAGGATTGCGTGCCCGCGTACACCGTGCCGCCCGCGTCGACCGCGATCGAATACACGGTCGTCTCGGGAAGGCCGGCGTTGGCCGCGCTCCAGCTCTTGCCTCCGTCGACCGATCGCAGCACCCCGTCGTCGGTCGCGGCGAAAAGCGCGCCCCGTCCGGCGGCGAGGTCGTTGACGACGGATCCCACGCCGCCGCCCGTCGCGATCCGGGACCAGCTCGCGCCCGCGTCGCGGCTGACGAACAGGCCGCCTCCGTATGTCCCTTCCCACACGACCCCCGCCGACGACGGATCGGGAAGGAGCGCGCTGACGAGCCCCCCTTCCGGGCCGAGGCTCGACCACTTGCCGATCGCGGCGGCCGACGGGGCCGCGAGGGCGGCGGCGACGATCCACGCGGCCGAAACCGTCCGGATTCGACACGACGGACGGGCGGGGATCGAAAGTCCTTTCATCTTCTCCTTTGTCGAGGTGTGTCGAGTGTGTGCACTCGCCACCCTCGTGAAGAAGAGAAAAGCAAGACACGTGCCCGCGGCCAACTCTCACGGCCGCGGGCACTTGCAGGGCTCTCTTTACTGGAGGGTGAGCCCGTACGTGTTCGTGAGGAACTTCGACATCTCGCCGCGCGTGACGGCGTCGCCCGGCCCGTACAGGCCGTTTCCGTATCCGTCCACGATGTTCTTCGACCAGATGAAGTAGATGTACCTGCATCCGGTGTCGGAGTCGGGAACGTCGGTGAAAGCGTTGGCACCGCCGTCCGTGCAGTCGTACCCGCGCCCGTTGCCCGGATCCGCGAGCTTCGCGGGGACCGAGGAATCGCCCCCCGCGAGATCCCGCGCCAGCATCACGGCCATGCTCCGCCGGAGAATGTTCGTCCCGGGGCAGAACGTCGACGTGTACTGCGCCGCGTCCGTGCAGCCGTACGCGAGACCGTGCGCCGCCACCCAGTGGATGTTCGCGCAGAACTCCGCCGTCGGCGCCACGTCGGAAAACAGGCTGTGCCCGCCCGATTGGCAGTCGTAGGTCCCCAGGCCGGGAACGGTCCCGGAAACCGGCACGTTCTGATCGCCGCCCGTGTGGCCGCGAGAGATGAAGGCGGACATCTGCCCGCGCGTCGTGTCGTCGTCGGGACTGTACGTGCGATAACCGGTGCCGACGGTGATCGAACGGTGAAAGATCGTCTCGACGTCGGAGTAATAGATGTTCGACGTCGGAACGTCGGTGAAGCTCCGGCCGATGTGGATCGTCCAGTCGTGGGCTTCCGAGGTATTGAGCGCTTCCGAGGCGACCGCATCCCAGTGCGCCGCGGGGCGGGACGTCGTCTTGACGAGGAGCTGATACCCTCCGCCCGCCGAGGCGGTCGCGCCGGCCGCGATGTCCCCGTACGACGCGTTCCCGTCGACGATCGTGTACGTGGCGCCGCCGGTCGTGGGACCGGTGAAGCTCGTGATCGTCCCGGTCGTTCCCGCGACGACTCCGTCGCTGGTGTTCTTCCAGGAAGGAGAGAACGCGGAGGTCTCGCCCCCCTCGAGGACACCGTTCGGCTCGGTGGTGGTCGCGGGATACGGCGATCTCCCCTCGATCGTCGCCGTCGTCGGCGCCATGACGTCTCCCTGCGAGATGTACGTGGCGGTGTACGTCGCGGAGGCCGCGCCGGCCACGATCGAATGCGTCTGGGCGCCGCCGTCGGACCACCCGTCGAACCAGTAGGCCGAGGCGTTCAGGCTCTCCGGAGAAGCCGCGCTGATCGTGTTGGTCGAACCGACGATGACGGTCTTCGAGAACGGCGTCGTGACGCCGCCGTCTCCGGCGTCGAGCTGAAGCCCGGACGGCGAGGCCGCGAAGTGGAGCACGACCGTCTGCGGCTGGAGGATGACGCTCGTCGTGCCGGTGAGACCCAGCGAGTCGGTCGCCGTGAGCTGCAGCTCCAGAAATGACGGATACCCGTGATCGGGAGCGGAAAACGACCCGCTCGAAACGCCGGCGAAAGACTGGATCTCGTGCGTGTGACAGTTCGACGGACAGTGGTGCATGACGAGCGTCCACGTCAGCGCCGACGCGGGGATCGTGCCGTCCTGCGGGTCGGTCGCGTGTCCGGAGAACGAGATCGGGTCGCCGACCTTCCAGGTGAGCGACGACGAGGGCGTGTCGATCACGGGCGAGGGCGCCCCCTGGGCCACCGTCACCGTCAACGGATCGCTCACCCCCGACACGCCGTGCTCGTCGGTGACCTTGAGTCTCACCGTGTACTGGCCCGCCGTCGAGTAGGTCTTCGCGGGCGAGACCGCGGTCGAATCGTTGAAGACGCCGTCGCCGTTCAGATCCCACGCGTACGTCAGCGTGTCTCCCGCCGCCGCGCCGTGGGAGCCGCTCCCGTCGAACTGCACGGTCAGCGGCGGCGCTCCGGACTCGGGGGTCGCCGTCGCCACGGCGGCCGGCGTCATGTACTGGATGCGGTGGATCGCGCCGCCCTCGTGATCGACGTAGAACAGATCGCCCCCGGGCCCGATCTCGAGGTCGACCGGGTGCGACGCGCCCCCGATGAAGAGCGCGCGGCTGGACGCGTTCGGCTGGCCGCCGGAGCCGGGAAAGAGCACCCACGCGCAGTTCCGGGTGTGATCGGCGAAGAAAAGCGCGCCGTCGTAGGTCGAGGGGTAGCTCCCGCCGCCGTAGAACGCGAGGCCGGTGATCGACGAACCTCCCGTCGCGCAGCCGTCGCCGGAGACGACGCTGTCGGTGTGGCGATAGCCGAGAAACGGCGCCGTCACGACCGAAGGATTCTTGTACAGGTCGTTCATGCAGATGTCGACCTGCGCGCTGACCCAGTCGGGTTCCTGGTCGGGCCCTTCGTAGCAGGGCCACCCGAAATTCTTCACTTCCGTCGTGGGGCTCGGCGCGACGTCGATCTCCTCCCAGACTTCGTTGCCCACGTCGCCGATCCAGAGCTTGTTCGTGTTGGGCTGGATCGTGAAGCGGAACGGCTGGCGAAGACCCTCGACGACGATCCGGCGCGCGTTGGCGTCGGCGCTCGACGCGAGCGGGTTGGTCGAAAGCCCGCTTCCGGTCGCGGGGTCGACGCGGATGACCGTCCCGTTCAGGACCGCGGGCTCGCCCGGCTGCCGCCGCAGGCTCTGGCTTCGGAGCGCCCCTCCTTCCGCCGTCGGCGGCTCCATCGTCCCTCCGACGCCGCCGGGCGGATCGCCGAGCGGGTTGCCGCCGAACTGGCCGTAGTCGACCGTTCCCATGCTCGCTCCGTCGCCGTCGCTCGCGTAGAGCGCGCCGTCGGCGCCGAACTGGAGCGCGCCGAGGGAGTGGCTGGGAAACTGCTGTCCCCACGCGTTGATGAGGACCTTCTCGGAACCCGACATCACGCTTCCGTTCGCCGTCAGACGGGAGAGCCGTCCGCTGACGACGCAGCCGTCGGTATTCGGCCCGGGAGGCGTGGGACACGCGTCGTTCCAGACCGGCGCCGTCCCGCCGATCGGGGCATCGTAGGCGTACAGGACGTAGACGTACGGGCTCGTCGGGAAATTGGGGTCGAGAGCCATCCCGAGGAGGCCGCGATCCCAGTAGTTGTCCACGTTCGTGGTCAGGTCGGCGAAGATCGTCGGCGTCGTCGCGGTCAGGCTCGAGAAGACCTTGATCACGCCGCTCTTCTCGGCGACGAAGATCCGTCCGTCCGGAGAAAACCGCACGACGGTCGGGCGGATGAGGCCGCTCAGCACGATCGAGTCGTGGAATCCCGGCGGGAGCGTTTCGGTCTGAGCCGCGGCCGAACCGGCGAGAGTTCCGAAGGCGGCGGCGAAAATGGGAACCAGAAATCCGGCAAACATCCGGGTCGGGAATTTGGAATGCACCGTGTCTCCCTCCGAGGTCGCTCCGGACCACACCGGAACGTGCGGGCCCAAGGTGCAAGTCGGATGCCGCGGGGTGCTACAATCCGCTCATCGTTTTCCACCCCCGTCGATCCCGGAGGTGAGATCGTGTCGTCCGAGGAATTCGACTACACCGCCCTCGACTTCGGCGAGACCGTCGAAAATCGCAGCGGCGTGATCGCGATCTGCCCCGCCTGCGGACGGAACGGCCTCAAGCAATCCCAGGGCCCGGGCGGCGACTCGACGCGCTATCTGCACCGGATGACGAGAAGCGACGAGGCGCCGGACATCTGCGTGGTCACCCGCCGAAGGGCGTAGCGCAGACCGGCGCGGACCCTTCCCTCGACCGATCCGGGCGCGTGCCGCCCGCGTCTCGAAACAAACGCGAACGAGTCGACGATGGCCGACGAACGGTCCGCGCTAATATCTCCGCATGCCGTTTCCGTTCACGCCCGGCCTGACCGAACCCCGCCTCGTCGATCTCTCCGACCCTTCCGCCGACGTCCTGCTGAACGCGACGCGGGCCGAGCTCACGGAAGCCGTCCGGGCCGGCGACGTGGACGCGCTCGCCGGAATCGGCGGAGCGTTCGCCGCCGTCGCGCAGGAAGGAGTGACGATCCGCCTCGCGCGAACGATCGGGCGGCCGCTCCGCTACTTCGTGGCGAAGCGGGCGGCCGGCCCCTACCTCGTCGTCGCCGACCGCATCGACGCGATCGCCCGGTACTGCGCGGGCGAAGGGATCCCCGAGCAGTTCCACCCTTCCTACACGCGCATGGTGCCGGCGCACCACGTCGTCGAGCTCGATCAGATCGGATGTCCGGATCCGAATCCGCGGTACCGGCGGTTCTTCACGCCGGAGGCCGGCCGCGCCGCCGCGGATCTCCGGGCTCTGGGAGAGCGATACGTCGCCGCGATCGAGGACACCGTCGCCGCGCTCCTCCGCCGGATTTCGGCGGACGCGCCGATCGGCGTGGCGCTCTCCGGCGGGGCCGATTCGTCGCTCACCGCCTGGGCGGTCCTCTCGGCGGCGCGAGCCTCCGGCCGCGCGGGGCGGGTCGCGCTCTTCACGCTCTCGATCGGCGAATCCGACGACCGCCGTTCCGCGGAGGCGGTGGCCGACGCCCTCGGCGCCCGGGAGGCCTGGCGGATGGTGGAAGCGGCGCCGGAGGATCTCTCGCTCGCCCGGGCGGTCGCCGCGATCGAAGACTACCGGCCGCTCGACGTCCAGTGCGCGGCGGCGGGGCTCGCGTTCGCGCGCAACCTCCGCCGCTCCGAGCCGGATCTCGTTCACCTGTTCGACGGGGACGGCGGGGACGAGAACTGGAAGTCGTACCCGCTCGGAGACTCGGAGCTCACGATCAAGAGCGTCCTGAACAACCCGCTCCTCTACCACGAGGGATGGGGAATCGACTCGATCAAGCACTCGCTCACTTACACCGGCGGTTTCTCGCGCGGCGTCACGCGCGGCTTCGCGCCGGCGCGCGCGTTCGGCTTCGTCCCGCTTTCCCCCCACGCGATGCGGCCGGCGATCGCCGCCGCGCTCGAGGCCCCGCTGCGCGATCTCGTCGGAGAGGACCCGGAACGGCTCGCCGTCCTGAAGGGCGAGGTCGTGGCGGCGGGGCTCGAAGCGCGCGGTGTCCGCCTGCCGATCGCCCGGAAACGGCGTTTCCAGCAGGGCGCGATGTCTTCCGAGCACTTCGCCGCGCTCGCCGCGTCCCGGGCGGAGCTCCGCGCCATGCACGAGAGGCGGTTCGGCCCACCTCCGGACGCTGCCGAACCGGGCCGCGACGAGCCCGAGGCGCCTCCCCTTCCCGCGTTCGCATGACCCGCGGCGCGGACGCGCCGGACGGACCGCCCGTCGCGATCGCCCGGGAAACCGAGATCTTCCCGGGCGGAGCACCGCAAGCGATCGGAACGGCGTACCTCCGAAACGGCGCGTGCCCGCTCTCCTGCGTCTACTGCGCGCTCTACCGCCAGGCCGGCGACCGTCCCGCGACGGGCGCGGAAATCGCGCGGCAGATCCGGTCCGCCCGCGCGCGCCTGGGGGACGTGGCCGGGATCAAGCTGTACAACGCCTCGTCGCTCTTCGAGGCCCGATCGATCCGGCAGACGACGGATGATCTCGCGGCGATCGCCGCCGAGGTTTCCGATCTCGAGCTCGTCGTCGTCGAATCCCGTTCGGAACAGGCCGGCCGCGCGGCGGTGCTGGCGCCGCTCCTGCGGGGCCGCCTGGAAGTCGCGATCGGGCTCGAAGTCGCCGACGACTCCCTGCTGCGGCGGCTCGGGAAGCCGACTTCCGTCGCGCGGTTCACGCATGCCGCGCGGGAACTCGGACGCGCGGGGATCCTTCTCCGGGCGTTCGTGCTCGTCCAGCCGCCGTTCGTCGCTCCGGATCGTTCGCGGAGTCTCGCGCTCGACACCTTCCGGGTCGCGCGCGACTCCGGGGCGCGGGTCGTCTCCCTCCTGCCGGTCGTGTCGGACCACGCGCCGATGGAGCGGCTCCGCGCGGAGGGAGCCTTCGCGGAGATCGCCCTCGAAGCGTATTTCGACGTCGTCGCGGATTGCGTCGCCGAGGGAGGCGCCGTGGTCCTCGCGGAGCTCGGTTCTCTCGACCGCCTGCCGGGGTGTGACCGCTGCCGCGCGGCCCGCACCGCCGCGCTCGCGGCGCTGAACGCGGGCGGAGCGCTGCCGGCGGTTTCCTGCGACCGCCACCGCCGGCCGGACGCGGCGGCGGGCGCGTGAGGAGGTTCGACCTCGCGGTCGTCGGCTCGGGGTTCGGCGGCGCTCTCCTCGCGCTGGCCGCGCGCCGGCTCGGACGGAGCGTCGTGGTCCTCGAGAAGGGCGCGCACCCGCGCTTCGCGATCGGCGAATCCACGTCGCCTCTGGCGAACCTCCTCCTCGAGAGGCTCGCGCTCCGTTACGATCTCCCGCAGGTCCTTCCGCTCGCGAAATGGGGAACCTGGCAGGCTCGGCTTCCGCACCTGCGCGGCGGCGTCAAGCGCGGCTTCACGTTCTTCCATCACCGGCGCGGCCGCGAGCCCTTGGACGAGGGCGAACTGCGAAATCCCCTTCTCGTCGCCGCGAGCCCGAATGCCGCCGTGGCCGACACGCACTGGTACCGCGCGGACGTCGATCTCCACCTCCTCGAACAGGCGCGCGCCGCGGGCGCCGAGTACGTGGATCGGATCGCGCTCGATCGTTTCGAGGCCGACGGGAAGGCCGTTCGCCTGTCTGGCCGGCGCGGCGGGGAGCGCGTCGACGTGGAGGCGCGATGGGTCGCGGATGCCTCGGGACCGCGAGGCTTCCTCCACGGGGTCCTCGGACTCGGCGAATCGGAGTTTCCCGGACTCCCCCGGACGGCCGCGCTGTACGCGCATTTTCGCGGCGTCGCGCCGATGACGGAGATCGCGCCTCTCTCCTCTCCGCCTCCCTATCCCGTCGACGACGCCGCTCTCCACCACGTCTTCGAGGGCGGATGGATCTGGGTGCTTCGCTTCGCGGACGGCACCGTGAGCGCGGGAGCGATGCTTTCGCCGGAACTCGCCCTCGAGGTGCGAGCCGAGGAAGGCGAGGCGGCGTGGCGGCGGCTGCTGAAGACGTTCCCCGCGATCGACCGCCAGTTTCGCCGGGCGGAGTCCCTGTTCCCGCTTCGCTACTCCGAGAAGGTCGCCTTCCGCACGACGGCCGCGAGCGGCCCCGGCTGGTGGATGCTCCCGTCGGCCGCGGCGTTCGTCGATCCGCTGCTGTCGACCGGCATTCCGCTGACGCTCCTCGGCGTCGCGCGCGCGGCCGCCGCGCTCGAGGAGAGCAACGGCGATGCGGGCTTCGAGCGGAGCCTCGCCGAGCTCTCGGCACGGACGCTCGACGAGGCGGATTCCGCCGCGTCGCTCGTCGCCGCACTCTGGAGGAGCTTCGACGATTTCCCGACGTTCTGCGCGGCGACGATGCTCTATTTCGCCGCCGCGAGCTTCGGGGAGGCCTCGTGCCGGCTGGGCCGGGACGGACTGCCCGGATTCCTCGGATCCGACCGGCCGCCCCTGCGCCACGCGATCTCGGAGGCGCTGCGGAGCGTCGACGGCGACTCTTCTTCCGCCGTCGGCGTCATCCGCCGCGCGATCGAGCCGTGGAACGTCGCGGGCCTCCTCGATCCGGCGAGGCGCAACTGGTATCCGGTGTGCGCATCCGATCTGCGCGAGGGAGCCTCGAAGCTCGGAGCGTCATCGATCGAGGTCGAACGGCTCCTCGAGCGGAGCGGGTTCGGAAACGGGTGACGGGCCCTTCCCGCCGTACGGGTGGCGCCGACAAAACGAGGCGGGCCGGCCGCGCCGGAGCTCGCTCAGGCGAGCGAAGGCCGGTGGCACGCCCCCTGCTCCCGGTTTCCCCGGGAGGAACCATGCGAGACGACGAAGAGACGGGCGCCGAGCACGACACCTACGACTCGAACGACCCCGACCGCGATCGGGAGACGGCGCAGGGCGCGCGGGTTGCCGACGGAAAGACGGCGGGGACGAGAAAACCGGATACCGAGCGGCGCGATGCTCCGCCGCGCCACCCGCGCGCTTGACCGCACGGGGAACACGCCGGATCGCGGCGTGCTTCCTCCGCGGCGGGGAATTCTCGACGCGGCGTTCCTAGAGGGCGCGTTCGGAGGAGGACGTCCCGGGGCGACGGAAGACGTATCCGCACGTGGGACACCATTCTTCGCCGCTCGCGTCCACGCGCGCATAGAGCTCGCCGTCGCAACCGTCGGGGTTCGGGCAGTGGCGGACGGCCTTCGCCGGCTTTCCCGCGTGGAGAACGTAGCCGCACTTCGGACACCATTCTTCGCCGGAAGCATCCGCGCGCGCGTAGAGCTCTCCGTCACAGCCGTTGGGGTTCGGACACTTTCCGGACGTCGTCATGGCTCCTCCTCCGATTCCGAGACAGGGTTGCGGCGCATCCTACCATCGGTGACGCGGCCTTTTCGGACCGAACCGTGGTGCGCCGCTCGGCGAGCTCGGCGGCGCTGGCGCAATTTTTGCTCGAATTCGGGCACCGTTCCCTCGTTCCCGGCGACAGTTGCGCGCGGGAGAGGGGAAACCGAAAGCCCCGCGCGCGCGTGGAGAGGCAGCATGAGGAGCATCGCGATTTCGGACGGCGAAATGTTCCGGGAGAACGTCCAGCGCTGGTCGGAAAACGAATGGCCGAACGCGGCGGCGGTGGCTCACGTGACCGGGATCCTCGCCGGCCCGGATGGTCCGAACTCCCGTGGAATGTTCTGCGAGCGCTGCGGGTTCGGCTTGCGCCGGGAATTCGGACCCTATCCGGCCAACGAATCCCGGACGAGCCTCGCCAACGACTTCACCGACGAAGCGCACCGCCGGGACTGCCCCCACTGGAAGCCGTTCGTGGAGCACCCTCGCGCGTTCGCGAGATCGACTCCGATCGATCCCGTTCCCCCCGACGCGCCGTCGGAGACGCCGCACTCGTGCGGCCGCTGTTCCAAGCGCGTCAGCGCCCTGTTTCGTTGTCTCGGCATCCGCGTCTGCTTTCGTTGCCTCGGGGAAGTGCTCCAGCTGACGGGTGGCTATCGGGGCCTGAAAATGTTGATGACGGTCGAATCCGCGTCCGAAAAACGGGGCCGGCCGCTCCGGGAGCCGGACATGGGCCGGTGTCGTGCCTGCCGCTCGTACGCGCGCCTCATCCCGATCAAGTCTTCCCGCTACTGCCGACCCTGCGCGACGACGAGGATCCAGAAGCTCCTCGCGACCAGCTCCTAGGCCGTCGCCGCGCCGGCTTCTAGACGGCGGAGCGGTACTGCCGAACGGCCTCCAGCACCCTCGTGGGATTCACGGGCTTCGGAATCATCTCGTCGACGTCGAGCTCGACGGGATCGACGCGCATTCGCTGCATCGCCGACACGACGACGACCGGGATCGAAGCCAGGTTGGGATCGGCCTTTCGGGCTCGCAGGAAGCGTTCGCCGTCCATCACCGGCATCATCAGATCGAGGAGAATCAGAGAGGGGCGGAAGCCGGCCTCGAGGCGTTCCAGCGCGTCGCGCCCGTCCGTCGCGCCGACGGCACGCACTCCTTCGTTTTCGAGAAGCAGCAGGAGCGCCTCGCGGACGTCATCGTCATCCTCGACCACCAGAACGTCGAAGGGGGCCGTCACCGGCCGCGGATCTTAACAAGAAACGGGCAGGCCCCGTCAATTGAGGGTCAGGCGGAATTCTTCGCGGAGCCGGTCGATTTCGGAGCGGATCCCCTCGAGCCGCCGCGTGAGGACGTCGAGCTCCTCTTCGGGAAGCGATTCGGAACTTCGCGCCGACAGCTCGAAAAGCTCCCCCGCGAGCTTTCCGATCCGCTCGAGGATCGCCCGGTGCCGTTCGTCCACGACCACCTCTCCCGGGCGCCGCCCCGGCGTCCGCCCGGCAAGCTTAAACCACGGCGGATCGCTCCGGCTGGTACGATCCGCGCCATGGATCCGGTCGGCCGGGAGCGCGTCCGCGTGTACGGCGAAGAGGGGGACTCCGAGCGCGAGGACGCCGTCGCCGTCGAGGAGCCGCTCCGGATCGCCGTCCGCTCCGCGTCGGTCGCCGCGCCGGTCTCCTTCGCGACGACGATGCGGACCCCGGGCGACGACGCCGAGCTCGCCGCCGGTCTCCTCTTCACGGAAGGCGTTCTCGAACGTCCCGACGACCTCCTTTCCTTCGCGCTCTCCGAAGCCGCGCCTTCGGGAAAGAAGGACAACTCCCTCGTCGCGACGCTCGCGGACCGGGCCTTCGAGCGGGCGCGGCACCTCCGCCGCGAAATCGTGATCGGGTCGGCCTGCGGGATCTGCGGCAGCGATTCGATCGACGAGGCGGTCGCGCGCGCTCCTCGCCGGGTCTCCGGCGGCGTCCGGATCGCCCGCGACGTCCTCTTTTCCATGCCCGACCGGCTCCGCGCGCGCCAGTCGATCTTCGCGCAGACCGGCGGGCTCCACGGCGCCGCGCTCTTCGACGCCGCCGGCTCGATTCTCGAGATCCGGGAGGACATCGGGCGGCACAACGCCACCGACAAGGTGATCGGCGCGGCGTTCCGGCGCGGCGTCCCGCGGTTTTCGGAGACCGCCCTCCTCGTCTCCGGGCGCGCCGGCTTCGAGATCGTCCAGAAGGCGAACGCGGCGGGAATCCCGGTCGTCGCGTCGGTTTCCGCGCCCTCCAGCCTCGCGGTCGCCCTGGCGGACGCCGCCGGCATGACCCTCGTCGGCTTCCTGCGCGACCGGCGGTTCAACGTCTACGCGCATCCCGGGCGGATCGCGCCGCTCTCCTCCTGAACCGCCGCGGCGCGGGGCCCCCCTCCCGGCCTTGACAAAGCCGGCCTTTGGGACTCCAATATTCTCACGCTCAAATGGCGCCGAACTAGGAGGGCCGCATGGAACTCTCGCGCCGCGGATTCTTCAAAGCCACGACAATCGGCGGGACTCTCGCGCTCGGCTTCGACGTCTCGAAGGCGCAGGCGGAGATGCGGGAGCTCAGGATCTCGCGCACGACCGAGACCCGGAGCACCTGCCCGTACTGCGCCGTCTCCTGCGGCGTGATCGTCCACACGCTCGGGGACAAGTCGAAGAACGCGACTCCCGCGGTCGTGCACGTCGAGGGCGATCCCGACCACCCGATCAACCGGGGAACGCTCTGCCCGAAGGGGACGACGCTGCGCGACGACATCAACAGCCCGAACCGGCTGAAGAAACCGCAGGTTCGCCGGCCGGGATCGGACAAGTGGGAAGACATCTCCTGGGACGACGCGATCGCGAAGATCGCGCGCCACATCAAGGACACGCGGGACCGCTGCTTCGTCGCCAAGAACGCCAAGGGAGAGACCGTCAACCGAAATCCCGGCATGGCGCTGATCGGCGGCTGCACGGACACGACCGAATTCAACTACCTCTACTGGAAGGCGGCGTCCGCCTGGGGAGTCCCGTACAGGGATACCCAGGCACGGGTTTGACACGGCCCCACGGTGGCCAGTTTGGCCGCCACGTTCGGCCGCGGGGCGATGACCAACGGATGGGTCGACATCAAGAATGCCGACGTCGTTCTGTGCATGGGCGGCAATCCCGCCGAGAACCACCCCTGCGGCTTCAAATGGGCGATCGAAGCGAAGAAGACCCGTAACGCGAAGCTCATCTCGGTCGATCCGCGGTTCACCCGCACCTCCGCCGTCGCCGACCTCTATTCGCCGATCCGCTCCGGCACCGACATCGCCTATCTCCTCGGCATCATCCGGTACGCGATCGCCAACAACCGGTTCCACGAGGAATACGTCAAGATCCACACGAACGCCCCCTACATCATCGGCTCGAAGTTCGATTTCCAGGACGGTCTCTTCTCCGGGTTCGACGAGGGGAAGGGGGAATACGACAAGACGACCTGGGCGTACGAGGCCGACCCGAAGACGAAGACGTACTCGCTCGACCCGACGCTCCAGAACCCGCGCTGCGTGTTCCAGCTGCTGAAGAAGCACGTCGAGCGGTACACGCCGGAGACGATCGAGAAGATCTGCGGTACCCCGAAGGAGACGTTCCTCAAGGTCGCCGAGCTCGTCACGTCCACGGGCAACGCCGCCCGCGTCGGAACGATCATGTACGCGCTCGGATGGACGCAGCACTCGATCGGGGTTCAGATGATCCGCACGGCGGCGATGCTCCAGCTGCTGCTCGGCAACGTCGGACGGCCCGGAGGCGGCGTCAACGCGCTGCGCGGCCACTCGAACATCCAGGGCGCGACCGATACCGCGGGCGTCTTCGACATCCTTCCCGGGTATCTCAAGACCCCTCCCGCCGCCTCGCAGACGCTCTCGACGTACCTCGAGGGCGCGACCCCGACGGTCCTGGGGAAGCAGGCGTGGGCGACGATGAACTACTGGGTCAACTACCCGAAGTTCACGGTGTCGCTCCTGAAGGCGATCTACGGAAAGAACTCCACGAAAGAGAACGACTGGGGATACAACTGGCTCCCGAAGATCGACGGCAACTACTCGTGGATGTACATCTTCGACGACATGTACCGCGGCAACTCGATGCGCGCGGGGGGGAAAGAACCCGGCCCCGAGGGGCTGATCACGTTCGGCATGAATCCCGTCGGCATCGGGCCGAACTCGCCCAAGATGATCGGCGCGCTCTCGAAGCTCAAGTGGCTCGTCGTCGTCGAGAACCACGACATCGAGACGGCCACCTTCTGGAAAGCCCCGAAGGAATACGGCGGCGCCGATCCTTCGAAGATCGCGACGGAGGTGTTCAACCTGCCGGCGTCGAACTTCATCGAGAAGGACGGCAGCTTCACGAACTCCGCGCGGTGGATGCAGTGGAAGTGGAAGGCCCTCGATCCTCCGGGACTCATCAAGACCGACCAGGAGATCCTCGCGCGGATCTTCCTCGCCGTCCGCGACCTCTACAAGAAGGAGGGCGGCGCGCTCCCCGAACAGGTCGCCAACGTCGACTGGTCCTATTCCAATCCCGCCGCGCCCGATCTGTCCGAGGTCCTGAAGGAGTTGAACGGCAAGGCGCTCGCGGACATCCCGGACCCGAAGGACAAGACCAAGCCGCTCAAGACCGCCGGGCAGCAGATCGACGGCTTCGCGCAGCTCCAGGACGACGGCTCGACGATGTGCGGCAACTGGCTCATGTCGGGCGTCTTCACCGAAGCCGGCAACATGGCGCAGCGGCGGAGTCCCGTCGACGACCCGAGCGGCCTCGGCATGTACCACAACTGGGGTTTCTCCTGGCCCGCGAACCGCCGTGTCATGTACAACCGCGCATCCGCCGACGCCGAGGGGAAGCCCTGGGACCCGACGCGCGTCGGCATCCAGTGGAACGGCCAGAAGTGGGTGGGCGACGTCCCCGACATGAAGCCCGACGCCCCGCCCGGGACGTACGGCGCCTTCATCATGCTGCCCGAGGGGGTCGGGCGCCTCTACGCGCCGGTCCTCTCCGACGGGCCCTTCCCGGAGCACTACGAGGCGGTCGAGGCCCCCGTCGAAAACATGCTCCATCCCAAGGTGACGTCCAATCCGGCCTCGAAGAAATTCAAATCGGACAAGGACGTCTACGGGTCGCCGAAGGATTTCCCGATCGTGTGCATGACCTACCGGTTGACCGAGATGTACCACTACTGGACCAAGCACATCGAGCGATTGAACCAGCTCCAGCCCGGGTTCTTCATCGAGATCCCCGAGGAGCTCGCGAAGGAGAAGGGAATCGCCAACGGCGGCCGCGCCCGGGTGACCTCCGCGCGCGGCTCGATCGAGGGGGTCGCGATGGTGACGAAGCGCCTTCGCCCCATGCACGTCGACGGGAAGCCGCTGTGGCAGATCGGATTCCCGCTGCACTGGGGCTACGAAGCGACCGCGGACCACACGGGCCCGCTCGCGAATTTCCTGACGCCGACCGCGATGGACCCGAACACGTGGACGCCGGAATACAAGACGTTCCTCGTCAAGCTCGAGAAAGCGTGAGGCGGCCATGAGTCTCGAAATTCGCCGCTCCTCCGCCTCCGTCTGGGGAAGCTCCTCCGGCATGCGGACGCTCCCCGCCGTCTCGAAGTACATCGACACGACCACCTGCATCGGCTGCAAGGCGTGCGAGGTCGCCTGCCAGGAGTGGAACGACCTCCCCGTCGTCGAGACGAAGCAGGTCGGGACGTACCAGACGCTGCCGACGCTCCAGGCCGGCTACTGGAACCTGATCCGCTTCAACGAGCGCGACGTCGACGGCGGGATCGCCTGGCTGATGCGCAAGGACCAGTGCATGCACTGCGAGGAGCCCGGGTGCCTCGCGGCGTGTCCCGCGCCGGGCGCGATCGTCCAGTACGCCAACGGGATCGTCGACGTCAACGCCGACCGGTGCATCGGGTGCGGCTACTGCGAAACGGGATGCCCGTTCGACGTGCCGCGCTTCCACAAGACGACGGGGAAGATGGCCAAGTGCACGCTCTGCGTCGACCGGGTCGAAGTCGGCCTCGAGCCCGCGTGCATCAAGGCCTGCCCGACCGGATGCCTCCATTTCGGAACGAAGGAAGACATGGTCGCGCTCGGGATGGGACGGGTCGCGCAGCTGAAGGCGAACGGCTTCGCGCAGGCGGCGCTCTACGACCCGAAGGGCGTCGGCGGCACGGGAGTCGTGACCGTGCTCGCGCACGGCGACCATCCGGAGTGGTACGACCTTCCCGCGGATCCGCACGTTCCGATCCTCGTCCGACTCTGGAAATCGGTGCTCCGTCCGCTCGGCGCGGCCGCGATCTTCGGCGCCGTGATCGGCGCTTTCGCCCACTTCACGAAGTACGGGCGGAAAGAAGCGGAAGGAACCGACGACGACGACACGAACCTGCCGACCGTATGACGCGGCGGGAAGAGGGGTGAGCCTATGACTACCGCCAAGCATCCCCGACCGGTCGACCGGGCGGTCATCGCCGCCCAGTCCCGCGAAGACGTCGTCGTCGGCAACGAGATCGTCCGGCACGACCGGGCTTCGCGCCTGATCCACTGGACCGTGTCCCTCACGTTCTTTCTCTGTCTCTTCACCGGCATGCCGATCTGGACGCCGGTCTTCGGCTGGATGGCGTCGCTCTTCGGCGGGCTGACGGTCTGCCGCGTCATCCACCCCTGGACCGGGGCGGCGTTCTTCCTCTCGACGATCGTGATGTTCTTCTACTGGCTCGACGACATGCACCTCGAACCGGGAGAGCGCAAGGCCTGGGTGAGCGGCGGCCGCGCGATGCGGTACATGCGATACGAGACCGACGACACGAACGTCGGCAAGTACAACGGCGGCCAGAAGCTCCAGTTCTGGCTCGTCTGTCTCGCCGCTCTGGGGCTCCTTCTCTCGGGGCTGATGATGTGGTTTCCGCGCGCGTTTCCGAGGCTCCTCATGGAGCTCGCCTACGTGATCCACGACGTGACGTTCGTCCTCTTTGCGATGCTGATCGTCTTCCACATCTACCTGGGGACCGCGGCGGAGCCGGGAACGTTCGGCTCGATGACGCGGGGAACCGTCACCAAAGCGTGGGCGCGCCTCCACCACGGCCGCTGGTACCGCGACGTGACCGGTGAAGAGCGCCATCGCTGAGTCGAAAGCCGTCCGGGAACTGAACCGCCGCGCCGCCCGAGCCGAATCGCTCGCGCCGGGCGCGCCCTCCGCCGCCGAGCCCCTTCGCTTCGCGGCGGGGCTCTACCGGGCGCAGGCGCGCGCCGCGGAGTCCCTCGAAACCGCCCACGCCCGCCGGCCTCTGACCGGCCGCCTCGCCGACGACGCGGACGCCGTCCTGCTTCCCGCGGCCGCGATCGTGCGGTACGCCGCGAAATCGGGCCCCGACGCGCTGTCGGAGGAAGCCGGGCGGCGCGAAAACGACGATCCGTCGACGGCGCGATCCCGCCTTCTCGCCTTCTGGGAGGGAGGACGGCCGTCGTCGGAGGACTATCTCTCGCGGGCGATCCTCCGGCCGTACGTCGAGCTGCTGAGGGATCTCGGCATCGCGCCGGACCGCCTTCACCGCCGGGGAAAGTGTCCGTTCTGCGGGGGAGAGCCGGGAATCGCCGCCCGGCGCGAAGGCTCGCTGACGGAAGGCGCGCGCCGGATGCTCGGATGCGCACTCTGCGGCACGGAATGGCTGTTCGAAAGGATCCTCTGCCCTTCCTGCTTCGAAGAAGACCCGCGGAAGCTGCCCTCGTTCCGCGACGCGGGACATCCGGCGGTCCGCATCGAGGCGTGCGAAACGTGCCATCGGTACGTCAAGTCGCTCGACCTCTCCGAGGACGCCCGCCCGATCCCCGAAGTCGACGACCTCGTCTCGATCGCGATGGATCTCTGGGCCGCGGAGCAGGGCTTCACGAGGATCGAGCCCGGGCTCGCCGGGCTGTGATCGGCGGCCCGGCCCGCCGCCCCTCGTAACGGCGCCGATGGAACGGACGCGCGACGGGCTCCTCTCGGTCCAGCGGTCGCTCCGCAGCCGCTTCGACGATTTCCGCCGGGCGCTCGACCGGCGCGACGAGCCGGCCTACCGGTTCGGTCTCCACGATTTCCACCGGTGTTTCTGCCGCTGGTCCGACGCGGCCGAGAAGGCGCTCCTTCCCGCCCTGCGGCGTTCGGATCGGGGCGGCCCGGCTCCCGCGCGCGAGCTCCGGCCCGAGTGGGTGCAGCTCCGCGAGCTGACGCGGTTCCTGACGACGCAGCTCGACGGCCACGCGCCGCTCTCGGACGTCCTCGGCCTCGCCGACAACCTCGAGCGGAGGCTCTCCGCGCACGAATCGGGAATGGAGCGCGACTATCTTCCGGCGGCGGCGCCCGAATTGACCGAATCCGAATGGAAAGTGCTCGCCGAAGCGGCGCCCGAGCTCTGAGGGGGGATTCAGCCGAGCTGCTGGGTCTCGAAAGAGTCGGGTTCAGGGTCCGAGCGCAGCGTCGCGTAGGCCGCGGCCAGGCGATCCTGCGTCCAGCCGAGAAAGATCCCGTCTCCGCGATAGAGGGGAACGCCCGCCACCGATTCGAGAACGAGGATCGAGCCGCTCCCCTCTTCGCTTTCGATCGCCATTCGCCACGCCGACAGCGTCGACGAGCTTTCGCGCGTTCGGATCGCCGACCGCTCGAGCGAGACGGCTCGGGGCTGCGTCAGGCCGGGGACGAGCGGTTCGGGCAGCTCAGCCCCCTCTCGTGTGCATCTCGAGATGCGGATCGCGTTTGAGCGAGTTCGCCGGAAGGAGAGGAGAACGGTCGCGCAGCGCGAAGCGCTCTTCCGCGCCGCGGTCGGAGCGGCCGCGCCAGGTGTTCTCGATCAGCGCCTTCAATTGTTCCCGCGAGGCGCCCGCGCGGAGCGGCGCCCGCAGGTCCATCCCGCGCGCCGCGTAGAGGCAGAGATACCAGAGCCCGTCGGCGGTCAGCCGGCTGCGGTCGCACGCGCGGCAGAACGGGGCGGTCGTCGACGCGATGATCCCGAACACCGTCCCGTCGGCCAGCCGGAAACGCTCGGCGGGAGCCGAGCCCTCCGCCGGCTCGGGACGGATCGGTCCGAAGCGCCGGGCGAGGGCGCCGAGGATCTCCGCCCGCGGGACGACCTTTTCCGACGACCACCGCGTCGCGCCGCCCACGTCCATGTACTCGATGAAGCGCACCTCCGCGCCGACCTTCTTCCCGTACTCGAGGAGCGCGGCGAGCTCGTCGTCGTTCACGCCCCGGATGACGACGCTGTCGATCTTGAGCGTGCCGAATCCGAGCCGGGACGTTTCCTCGATTCCGGCGAGGACCCGCGCGTGTCCGTCGATCCGCGTGAGCTCGCGGAAACGATTGGCGTCGAGCGTGTCGAGGCTGACCGTCACGCGACCCAGGCCGGCGGCGCGAAGAGCGGCCGCCTGTTCGGCGAGAAGAATCCCGTTCGTCGTCAGCGCGAGGTCCCGGATCGCGGGCTTGTCCGCGATCATCCGGACGAGCCTGGCGAGATCGCGGCGGACGAGAGGCTCTCCTCCCGTCAGCCGGACGCGATCGACACCGCACTCGGCGAAGACGTCGACCAGCGCGGAGAGCTCTTCGAAATCGAGGATGTCGCGCCGCGGCAGCCACGCGTAGTCCCGCTCCGGCATGCAGTACTGGCAGCGCAGGTTGCACCGGTCCGTCACCGAGACGCGGAGGTTCGCGAGCGGTCTTCCGAGCGTGTCCCGGGGGTTCACGGGAGGATTCTATCCGCGCGGCTCCGGCCCGGCTCGATTCCTCCCGGCGGAGCCCCGCTCGCGGGCGGTCGGGCGCCTGGCTCCCGCCTCAGCGTTTCGCCGATTCCCGGCCGATCGTGAGCTTGAACCCGTCGGGATCGGTCAACGAGAAATCGCGGCTTCCCCACGGCATGTCGGCGGGCTCCGAGTCGAGCGTGCCTCCCCGCGCCTTGATCCCGGCCGCCAGCCCGTCGACGTCCTGCGCCGTCGAGAAGTAGATCCGGAATCCCTCGCCCTTCCGGCGATCCCGCCCCTTCTGCCAGTCGTCCTGCGCGAGCATCAGCGACACGTCTCCCGCCCGCAGGGACACTCCGCGGAGCACGCCGTCGCGCTCCCACTTCTCCTCGATGGCGAATCCGAGGACGTCCCGGTACCAGCCCATGCTCCTCGAGAGGTCGTCGACCGTGAAGGCCGGCGAGGCTTCCGTCATCCGGAAACCGGAAGAGCTCCGACCGCTCTTCGCCGCCGACGCTTTCGGCCGGCGCGCGGCGCTCGCCCGGGATGCGCTCTTCTTCTTCGCGGACATCGTCTTCGTGGCCGACTTCGTCTTCTTACTCGTCTTTTTCTTCGTCGCTGGCATGGCTACCTCCTTCGCGCGTGTTTGCGTCGACTCCCCATCCTACCGCCGCCGCGGTCGAGAGAACGCGGGTACGCGCGGCGCGTCGCGGCGCGAGGGGATCGTGGGATTCGATAGACTGGAACGCGGGCGCCCGTAGCTCAACTGGATAGAGCATCAGACTTCGGATCTGAGGGTTGGGGGTTCGAATCCCTTCGGGCGCGCCATCGATTCAGGGGGACAGGCTTCTCGGAAACCTCGGATATTCGCGGATTGTCGGCCGTCCGGCTACTGGTCCCGCACGCCGGGAGCGTGCTCAGGTCTCGGAACGGCGGTCTTTGCGATCCTGATCCCTTCGCAGGCGACCCGGAGACCGCTACTTCTTGGCGGGCCGCTCTTCGTCGGGATTCCAGTCCCGCCGGAGGAGGTGGGTCGTTCCGTCGGGACAATGCCAGTTCGTCATCGGTTCGCCGTTCTGAACGGCCTCTTCCTTGAAATGAAACCCACGCCCCCCGCACTTCCCGATGGGGCATGCCGAGCCTTCGTCGCGCACCCGTTTGACCATGCTTCCTCCGTCACGCCCGCCGCAGCCGCGAGCTCGTCCCCGAGTCGTCCAGGCGCCGGCACTGGCGCGCCGGACACGCCTCCGGGTCCGGGCGGTCGGCCGGCCAGCGGAACGCCTGCCCGCACCTCCCGCAGGTCCATGTCACGTATTTTCGGTTGTCGTCCATCCGCCCAGTGTACGCCTCTTACCCGTCGACAGGGGGATTCCATCGGGCTTCGGGGCTGAGGTCGGCCGTTCGATCCGTTCGGTCCCACGGCGGTCGGTCCGGAAGACCGGGCCACCCCAGGACGTCTTCGTTTTCACCGGAAAGCAATCCTTCCGGGAGTCCCGGAAAAGCTCAGTTCCGGTCCTCGTAGACGCCCACGATGACCATCTCGTACGGAAGATTTCCGGTCAGGAGGTCGGGCCGACGATCCGATCGCGCGGTCCGGGACGCGATTTCCGCCAGATCGATTCTCGGCAGACCGAAGACGTGAAGCCGGCTCCCGGGCGGAAGAGAGCGGACGATCCTCTCGGGGGGAGAGCCCTTCACGAAGGCCATCCGGAGTTTCGGCACCAGGAGATTCCCTTTCAGGTCGAGCGCCGCCGCGTTGACGAATCTCCCGTCGGGGACGACCTGTTGCCGGTCCCGGCCGACCTCCAGGAGGAACTCCGCGTCATTGAACTGTTTGCTGGGCGTCACAACCGTCGTCGTGCGTCCCGGCACGATGCGGCAGGGGATCTTTTCGAGGGTTCGAAAAATCAGATCGGCGCTGCCGGGTCGATAGCCATCGACGGGGCGCAGAGATTCGAGGAGGTCGATCCCCGCGACCCTGATCAGCGGATGGATCTCGAAGACGTGGTCGGGGTTCGTGCTCATGGTCGAGGGGAAGTCGTCGCCCTGAATCTCTTTGGCTTTACCGACGTGTTCGCTCCATATCCGCCACGCACCGGCGACCTTGAGCGATCGCCCGCTGCCCTCGGCGCGGCGGACGACGTCGGACGCTTCCTTTTCACCCGCCGCATTCTGGATTTCCGCCACCGCGGGGAGACGGATTCCCGGCGCGCTTCCGGCCAGATGAAAGTCTCCGTCGAAGACCGCGGGGTGCGGTCTCTTGTCCGCGCGGTCGACGGTCAGGTCGACGTCGATCGTGACGCGGTTCTTGTAGGCCTCGATGAACGCTGGGTCGAGAGTGATGGCGATCTCCGCGGTCGAATTCGCGGCATGCACGCGAATCAGGTCCTCCTTCGCTTCCCGGACGATCACGGCGCAGCCACCGAGGAGAACGGTCAGGCAGGCGAATCCGGAGAGACGGCGAAGGAGAACGTTTCCTCCTCCGGCGCGCCGCGACGGACGGGCGGTCCGGGACGTCTTCGTCACGGGTCGCCATCACCACGGGCGAGGGGACGTTCGCGGGGGACGTGTTCGACCGTGACGCGCCGGGCCCTTCCCCATGCGAGCCGCCGAGCTCGTTCTCCTTCCCGTCGGGGGAACGGGCGCCGCTGTAGGATCCCCACATGACGCCGCCCCGGCGTTTCGTTTCCTCTCTTCTGACGGTCTCCGTGCTGATCGCCGGCGGAGGCTGCGCGACCCTGCCGAACGTTTCGGAAACGATGGGCGAGGCGCCCGAAGGCAAGGCGCCCGACCGGATCGTTTCCGCCAAGGGGCTCCTGTCCCCCGCGACGAGCAAAGCCATCATGGAGCGGCTCGAGCGATCCGTCGACCCGACCGACGTCGTCCAACGCTTCACCGCCGTCATCGAATCGGTGACCGGCACTCCGGCGGTGAAGGGAAACGCCGTCAAGCTGCTCATCGACGGTCCCGCCACCTACGCCGCGATGTTCGCGGCCATTCAGGCCGCCCGGGTCGATATCGATCTGGAGAGCTACATCCTCGAGGACGACGAGGAAGGCCGGCGGTTCGCGGATCTGTTGATGAAGAAGGCCGCGGAGGGTGTTCCGGTCCACGTCATCTACGACAGCCTCGGCAGTCTCGGGACCGCGGCCGCTTTCTTCGATCGCCTGCGGGACGCCGGGATCCAGGTCGTCGAATTCAACCAGACGAATCCCCTCAAGGATCACGGGAAATGGGGCCTGCTCCACCGGGATCACCGAAAGATTCTCGTCGTCGACGGCAAGCTCGCCATCATCGGCGGCATCAACATCAGCAAGGTGTATTCGAGCAGTCCTTCCGGAACCCGGAAGCGAAAGGGCGCGCCCGTCGGGTGGCGCGACACGGACGTCCAGATCGAAGGCCCCGCCGCGGCCGAGTTCCAGAAACTCTTCCTCGACACCTGGCGCCAGCAGAAGGGCCCGAGCATTCCGGAACAGGCCGAGCTCCCGGTCCGGAACGACGCGGGCACCGCTCTGGTGCGGGCCCTGGGCAGCACGCCGGGAGAGACCAACCGAATCACCTTCGTGGCGTACGTGGCCGCGATCACTTTCGCGCAACATTCGATTCATCTCACGAACGCCTATTTTGTACCGGATGACCAGATCCTCGAGGCCTTCGAGGACGCCGCCCGGCGCGGCGTCGACGTCGAAATCATTCTTCCGTCGATTACCGACGCGCCGGCGGTGCTTTCCGCCCAGCGGTATCGATATTCGGAGCTGCTGAGAGCGGGAGTGAAGATCTTCGAGCGCCGCAACGTCGTCATGCATGCGAAGACCGCGGTCATCGACGGCATCTGGTCGACCGTCGGCTCGACGAACATGGATTACCTGAGCTTTCTGAGCAATAACGAGGTCAACGCCGTCATCCTGAGCCGCGAGTTCGCCGATGAAATGGAGAAGGCGTTCGCCCGGGACCGGGCGGCGTCCGACCCGATCTCATGGGACAAATGGCGGAGAAGGGCCGAAGCGGAAAAGGTCGAGGAGTGGGTCGCGCACCTGTTCTTCCGGTGGCTGTAGGGAGTGGGGCCCTTCGGGCTCTCGTCGTTGTTTTCGAAGAGCGTGGGACTTCGGGAACGGGGGGGGCGGTATTCCGCTCGGAGACGTCTGAGAAGTCCTACGAGCGAGTCTGGACCTTGTTGATGAAGATCACCGCGATGAACAGCATAACGAAGGCGGTCATCCGTTCGCCGCGTCGAAGCGCGTCGTTGGAGGCCAAGATCGCGTAGCCGGCCAGCACCATCAGGACGGTCATCAGCACTCGAATCGGATTCTTCATGATCGCCGGGATGATAGCAGGACGTGCGAAACGGCTCCCTGGTACACCGTTGTGCCGCGCCGGCGCCGACGCACCCTCCCCCGACGGTCAACCGCCGACGAGAACGGATCCCGCGATACCGCCCTCCTCCCGCGCCGATCTTCGGGCGGCTCTCCCGCTCAGAAGAGCGCGGGGCGGGCCGCGGCTTCGACGAGCCGCTCCTTCAGGGTCGTGATCCGCCGCCGCGACGACACCCGGTTCGTCGCGATCGCGAGGGCGCTCTTCGTTCCGACCAGGACGACGAGCTTCCTCGCGCGGGTGACCGCCGTGTAGAGGAGGTTGCGCTGCAGCATCACGTAGTGCTGCGAATGGATCGGCACCACGACCGCCGGGTACTCGCTCCCCTGGCTCTTGTGGACCGTCGCGGCGTACGCGAGGATCAGCTCGTCGAGCTCGCCGAAGCCGTACGCGACGGAGCGGCCGTCGAAGGCGACCGTGACCTCCTGCTCGCCCGCATCGATCGACCGGACGCGCCCGATGTCCCCGTTGAAGACGTTCTTCTCGTAGTCGTTGACGGTCTGCATCACCCGGTCGCCCACCCGGAACGTCCAGCCGAACCGGTCGACCGACTCGCCGGAGGGATTCAGGGCCTCCTGCAGCTTCACGTTCAGGTTCCGCGCGCCGAGCTCCCCTTTCTGCATCGGGCAGAGCACCTGCACGTCTTCGCGCGGATTCAGCCGGAAGCGCCGGGGGATGGCCTCGGTCACGAGCTGGATCACGCGCGCGACCCCCTCCTCCGGTTCGTCCGCTTCGACGAAGTAGAAATCGGACGTCTCGGACTTCACCCCGCTCTCGGGAAAGACGGGAAGGACGCCCCGGTTGATCCGGTGGGCGTTCGTGATGATCGCGCTCCGCGCGGCCTGGCGAAACACTTCCGTCAGGCGCAGGACGGGAACCGTTCCCGAATCGATGACGTCGCGGAGCACCGACCCCGGCCCGACCGAGGGCAGCTGGTCCACGTCGCCCACGAAGAGGAGGGCCGCCGCCGGCGGAACCGCGCGCACGAGCTGCTGGCAGAGCGTCACGTCGAGCATGCTCGCCTCGTCGACGACGAAGAGGTCCCCCTTCAACGGATGGGCCGCATCGTGCTTGAACGCCAACGACGCCGGATCGAATTCGAGGAGCCGGTGGATCGTCTTCGCTTCGAGTCCCGACGTCTCCGAGAGCCTCTTCGCCGCCCGGCCCGTGGGAGCGCAGAGGACGACCTCCCGCTTCTTCGCGCGGAAGATCTTCACGATCGAGTCGACGAGCGTCGTCTTACCGACTCCCGGCCCCCCGGTGATCACCATCACCTTCGCGGTCAGCGCCTTCGCGAGCGCCGCGCGCTGGGTCGCGGAGAGCGTCAACCCGACCTTCATCTCCACCCAGTCCGCGGCTTTCGCGGAGTCGACCGGCGGGAGCGGGTGCGGACGGCGCGAGAGCCCGGCGAGGCTCTTCGCCAGCTCCCGCTCGGCGTCGTCGAGCGGGGCGAGGTAGACGAGCGGCGCGCCGTCCGGGCCCGGGTGTTCGGCGAGCCGCTTCGACGCGATGCCGTGCGCGATCGCCGCGTCCGTGAGCCCGGCCGGAATGCCGAGGAGATCCGAGGCCCGCTTCGCGAGGTCTCCCCGGGGATAGGCGCAATGTCCGTCGTGGGTCAGCTCCTGGAGAGTGAATTCGACGCCGGCTCGCGCGCGGAGCTCCGAGCTCGGAGCGACGCCGACGCGGGCGGCGATCGCGTCGGCGGTCTTGAAGCCGATTCCGCGGATGTCGCGTGCGAGGCAATACGGGTCCGCCTGGACGGTTTCGATCGCGTGCTCGCCGTACGTCTTGAAGATCCGGTAGGCCCGCGACGAGGAGACGCCGTGGCTGTGGAGGAACACCATGATCTCGCGGACGACCTTCTGGGCCCGGAACGATTCCGTGATCGCGCGCTGGCGGCTCCTCCCGATCCCCGCCACCTCGCGGAGGCGGCCCGGCTTCTCGGCGATGACGGTGAAGACGTCCTTCCCGAATTTCTTCACCAGCCGCGCAGCGAACGCCGGACCGATTCCCCGGATCAGCCCGGAGGCGAGATAGCGCTCGATCCCCTCGGCATTTTCGGGCGACGACGTCCGGATCTGGTCGGCCTTGAACTGCGGCCCGTGTCTCGGGTCGATCGTCCACTGACCGGTCGCCGAGAGCCATTCCCCGACCGACACGGCCGGCACCGTGCCGACGACCGTGCAGAGCTCCTTCCGGCCCCGCACGCTCACCTTGACGACGCAGAACCCCGACTCGTCGCTGTGGAACGTCACCCGCTCGACCTGCCCCGTGACGCCGTCGGACGGCGCGGGGGGAGCCTGGCCTTCGGGAGAACGCATCCGGCTATTGTGGACGATCGCGCGAGAAGGGCAAAGGCGTTGAACCGCGGACCATGAGGCGCCAGTGGTCTCAGTTCAGGGATACCGACCGGACCTCGATCTCATCTCCCTGCCGTTCCCCTTCGAGATTGACGCGCAGGTGGGTCCGCCTTGCCCGTGTCCTTCAATACCGCCGCGGCCTGCTCGTTTCCTTTCCGGTCGAACTTCAGGTAGCGGCCCTCGGCCGTCAGGATCCCGTAACCGCTCGCCCGGCACTGGACCTGTCGAATTTCATCGGACCCATGCCTCCTGGCGGGTACAGAGTCGGAAGGGAGGGATCGGTGACGCCTGCCCCGGTCTCCCCATTAAGATTCGCCGACGTCACCTTTCGGCCCGCCGGAGCTCTGTTAGCGTGGCCGAGGATGATCTTGAACACGGGGACGGCCAGAGCCGAGGAATGGGATGACTTCTCCGACGACGACGTCATCACGAGAGTCCGCGCGGGGGAGATCGATCTCTTCGAGATCCTCATGCGCCGTTACAACCAGCGCCTCTATCGGCTGGCGCGCGCCGTCTTGCGAAGCGACGGCGAGGCCGAAGACGCGGTCCAGGACGCCTGGGTCCGGGTGTACACGCACCTCGACCAGTTCGCCGGGCGCGCGGCTTTTTCGACGTGGGTCTCGCGCATCGTCCTTCACGAGTCGTGGGCGCGCGCGCGGCGCGGACGCCGCTTCCCGGCGATGGAACCGGATTCCGCGGGAGAGACCTTCGAGATGAAGCTGCCCTCCCGCGAACCCGATCCCGAGGGAGTGGCCGTGAGCGGCGAGTTTCGGACGCTTCTCGAGTCCGTGATCGAAAACCTGCCCGAGACCTATCGGACGGTCTTCGTGTTGCGCGAGATCGAACAGCTTTCGACGGCGGAAACGGCGGCGTCCCTGGAAGTGAGCGAGGAAGTCGTCAAGACCCGCCTCCACCGGGCTCGGGCCGCGCTGCGGCGCGAGCTCGTCGCCCGGGCGGGCGTCGGAACGCGGCAAGCCTTCCCGTTCCTCGGGCCCCGCTGCGACCGGATGGTCGAATCGGTGATGAGCCGCGTCCGGAACATCCGAGAGGCGCGCCCCCGCGCCGTCGATCCGACGATCGAATAGCCCCGGGATCAGGTGATCCCGTCGATCCGGTCCGGCCGTGGTTCGGCTTCCTCGATGCCTCTCCTCCGAAACCGGGTTTCCCTCATTTGCCGGCCACGCGGGAACGTCGTCCGGACGGGTGATCCGTCCCGAACTGCGGTATTCACGGGACTTCCAACCCATCGAGAATCGGGCACCGCGAATCGCAAGGACGCATCCGGCTCACGAACCGGGCCGCCCGCGATCTCTCGCCGGAGGTCGAAAGGGGAATACCTGTCCTTCTGCTGCGTTAACATCCCTGACCATGCGGAAAATCGCTTTCGTCCTCGGCCTCTGCATTGCCCTGTTCGCCTGGGTGCGGCCGGGCTCGGGCCGCGGCGTCGAGCTCGCCTCGCTCCACGACGCCGGGGGGATCTCCGGCGCGATCCACGCGCTCTTCCTGACTCCGGACGAGGCCGCGCGCATCGAGCCCGGAAACGACGTCCATCCCGGCGTCCGGCCCGTGAAGGCGGTTCCCGGTCTCGTCGAGGTCGTCCTGACGCCCTTCTCGGCGAAGATCGACGGCCGGATCGGGCACTACGATCTGGGCCGCTGGCCGTTCGAAAACGCTCCGCCGATGAGCGCTGCCTACGCGGATCCCCGCGGGTTCGTCGAGGTGACGCCGGAAAACGCCTCCCTCCACGTGTCCGAACATTTCACGCTCGGCGAATTCGTCACCAAGAACCAGTCGAACCTCTGGCCCAAATACATCGTTCTCGAGCCGCGGCTGCTCGACAAGCTCGAGCTCACGATCGCGAAGCTCAAGGAGACCGGGCATCCCGTGCGGAATCTCTTCGTCATGAGCGGCTTCCGGACGCCCGACTACAACGCGCTCGACCTGGGGCCGAAGGCGCGGTCGAAGGTCTCCCGGCACATGTACGGCGATGCCGCCGACGTGTACCCGGACGATCACGGGCGGGGCGTCATGGATGACCTGAACGGCGACGGCCGGGTCGATCTCGCCGACGCGCGGATCCTGGCCGATGCGGCGGAAGCCGTCGAGCGCGAGCATCCGAGTCTCGTGGGCGGGATCGGCATCTACCCGGCCAACCGGATCCACGGCCCGTTCGTGCACATCGACGTGCGCGGCAAGCGGGCCCGCTGGAACGGATAGCGAACCCGCCCGCATCGATTCCCTCACCCGGACGGCGCGGCTCGGCCCATGACCGGGTCGGCGTCGAGCCCATCGGGCTCACCTCTTCCGCGGGCCGGCGGGACGAACGCGGCGGCCGGGCGCGAGTAATGCATGTAACAATGGATTCGACGATGGACCAGGATTTCCTCCGCTCTCCCCACCCGCCGCCCCACCGGGAACGCACGCAGCGCATTCTCGCGGCGCATCCGGAGGTCCGGCAGTTCATCGGCCTCAATCCCGCGAGTTTCGGGATCATCGCCTTCGGGATCGCCCTCCAGCTGGGGCTCGCGTTCCTCCTGAGATCGCAATCCTGGTGGCTCGTCGTGGGGACCGCGATGCTCGTGGGCGCATTCGCCAGTCACGCGCTCTGGGTGATGATCCACGAGTGCACCCACAACCTGCTGTTCCGGGATCCGCGGTGGAACACCGTCGCCGGCATCTTCGCGAACCTCCCGCACATTCTGCCGAGCGCCGTTTCCTTCCAGCGGTATCACCTGAAGCACCACGCCTACCAGGGGGTCTACGAGCTCGACGCGGACCTGCCCAATCGGTGGGAAGCGCGTCTCGTCGGCCATTCCCCTCTCGGAAAAGCGATCTGGATGCTCCTCTTCCCGATCTTTCAGATCACCCGGCCGCCCCGGCTGCGGGAGATCCGGCCGATCGACCGGTGGGTCGTCACGAATTTCCTCGTCCAGATCGGATTCGACGTCGCGGTCTGGGCGTGGCTCGGCCCGAAGGCGTTCTTCTATCTCCTGTTCTCGACGTTCTTCGGTCTCGGGCTCCATCCCCTCGGCGCCCGATGGATCCAGGAGCACTACGTCTTCGCGCCTCCGCAGGAAACGTACAGCTACTACGGACCGCTCAACACCGTCGCTTTCAACGTCGGTTACCACAACGAGCATCACGACTTTCCCTCGGTGCCCTGGAACCGCCTTCCGCGGATCCGGAAGGCCGCGCCCGACGCGTACGAGAGTCTCGTTGCTCACCGATCGTGGAGCGGCCTCCTGTATCGCTTCCTGACGGATCCGGCCGTCACGCTCTTTTCGCGCGAAGTGCGCGTGCAGCGCGGCGCCGGCGAGAGCGACGCGACGTCCGCATAACGCGAGCGCCGAGTAGGCGATCGCGCTCCTCTCCCGTCGCAACCCTCGAGAAAGCGATCGTCCGACGGGATCTCGAACGGGAACACGTCCGGAGCACGAAACCGGGACAGGCCGGGAGAATCAGGTCCCGGCCGTCTTTTCCGGATACAGCTTTTCGAACTCCGGAAGATCGTGCAGGAGGTCGAGATCGGGATCGCGCCGCGCCCAGTCGGCGTCGGTGAACCCCGCCGTCCACGCCTTCGCCAGCGCGTCCATCCCTTCCGTCTTCCGGCCGAGCTTGCAGAACGTGCACGCCGCGTTGTAGTGGACCGTCGCCTCGTTCGGGCGCAGGAGCATCGCGAGGTTCGCCTCGCGCATCGCGTCTTCGGTGCGGTGTTCGTCGGCGTAGTCCGAGGAGAGCAGGATGCGCGCCCGCGCATCCTCCGGGACCTCGCGGATGTGACTCTCGAGCACCTGCATCCGGCGAAGACGAACGTTCCGCTTCGCCTCGGTCTTTCCCAGGGCGCCGAGCGAATTCATGATCGGCACGAAGACGTTGTAGTCGGTGCCGCACGCCTCGATCGCGGCTTCGGCGATCTTTTCGACATCCTGATGGCGGCCGGACGCGAACAGACAGCGGAGGAGGAGGTAGTAGGCCCCTTCGCAATCCGGCTTGCGGGCGATCACGTTGCGCACGACTTCGGACGCCGCGCCGTACTCCCCTTTGGCGTAGAGGGTCCAGGCCTGCGCCACCATGACCTCCGGAAGCTGGGGCTGGAGCGCGACGGCACGATCGGAGGCCGCGCGGGCCCGGTCGATCCAGGCGGATTCGCGCGAGTAGTTGCAATGATAGTAGGCGCAGACGTTGGCGATCGCCGCGTAGGCGAGCCCGAAATTCGGGTCCTGCGTGACGGCGTTCTCGTACATCTGCAGCGCGAACTCGAGGTCCTGACGGGTCAGGCGACGGGCGTAGCTTCGGCCGCGGAGGTAGAGATCGTAGGCATGCAGGTTCTCCGTCGGCTTGGCGGCGAGATCCTCCTGCTCGCGGGGGGTCAGCGTGAGCCGCAGGGCTCCGGCGATCTTGTGCGCGATTTCGTCCTGGACTTCGAAGACGTCCTTCATCTCGCGGTCGTATCGCTCGGACCAGAGCGGGAAATCCGTATGCGCGTCGAACAGCTGCGTGTTGATGCGGAGCCGGTCTCCCGCCCGCCGAATGCTCCCCGAAAGCACGTAGGCGGCGCCGAGCTGCTGGCCCACGTGCGAGGGGGTGACCTGCTTGTCGCGAAACGCGAGGACCGCCGGCCGCGGATAGATCTTGAGACCCGCGATCTTCGAGAGCTCCGTGACCACGTCTTCCGTGATGCCGTCCCGGAAATACTCGTCTTCCTTGGCTCCGGAGAGGTTCTCGAAGTAGAGGACGGCGATCGACTTCTCGGCGGGCTTCGCGACGCCCCCCTTGGACTCGGAGAGCTCGGCCGCCCGCTTCTCCCCCGAATCGAGCTTGCGCTTGAGCCGCAGGAGGTCGGTCTTCAGCTCCGTCGCCGTCTGGCAGCGCAGCTGCCGGTCCTTTTCGACCGCCTTTTCGATGATCCGTCCGAGCTCCGGCGGCATCGCCGGATTCACCTGCTCGAGCGGTTTCGGGTCGCGGTTCAGGATCGCGTCGAAGACCATCGCGTCGGTATCGCCGCGAAAAGGGAGCTCGCCGGTCGCCATCTGGTAGAGCACGGTGCCGAGCGAGAAGAGATCCGTCCGCGCGTCGGTGAGCTGGCCCTTCGCCTGTTCCGGGGACATGTAGTGGACGGTGCCCATGACCGTTCCGGCGGTCGTCAGCGGACCGGAATTGACCGCGGTCTCGAGCCCCGAGACTTCCTCCCCCTTCTGGGTCGAGACCGCCGCGTTCTCGACTTTCGCCAGGCCGAAGTCCAGGATCTTGACCTGTCCCCGGTCGTTGATCATCAGGTTCGCGGGCTTGAGGTCCCGGTGCGCGATCCCCTTGGAGTGCGCCGATTCGAGCGCGTCGGCGATCTGGATGCCGAGGTCCAGCAGGACCCCGATCGCGAACGGCTGGCGGCCCATCTTCTCGGCAAGCGTCGATCCCTTGATCAGCTCCATCACGATGAAGGGGCGCCCCTGATGCTGCTCGATCGCGTAGACCGTGCAGATGCCGGGGTGGTTCAGCGACGATGCGGCGCGGGCCTCCCGCTTGAAGCGTTCGAGCATCGGCGCGTCGTTCTTGAAGTCGTCGGAAAGGACCTTGATCGCGACGTGGCGGCCGAGCTGCGTGTCCTCGCCTTCGTATACCGCGCCCATTCCGCCGGAGCCGAGCAAGGCGACGATACGGTAGTGAGCGATGGTCTGGCCGACCAGCGATTCCATGAAGCGCCTCCGAATTGCGAAGAAAGGGACGATATCACGCGGAACCGATCCGCTCCCCTCGTCAGCTTCCGGCCGGCGCCTCCGGATAGAGCTCGTGGAACTCCGGCTCGTCGTGGAGGATCGCCAGATCCGGGTCGCGGCGCACCCACACCGAATCTCGATAGCCGAACTTCCACGCCATCTTGAGCGCTTCGATCGCTTCGCTCTTCCTGCCGAGCCCGCAATACGTGCACGCGGTGTTGTAGTGCATCGTGGGATCCGTGGGGCGAAGGGCGACCGCGAACTGCATCTCGCGGATCGCGTCGTCGGTACGGCCGATCTGCCCGTAGAAGTTCGCGAGAAGGGATCGCGCGCGCGCGTCTTCGGGAACCCGGGCGATCTGGTTCTCGAGGGTCTGGATCGCGCGCTGCCGGACGTTTCGCATCTGGTCTTCCTTGCCGAGAGCGGAGAGAGCGTTCGTGATCGGAACGAACACGCTGTAATCCTCTCCGGAAGCTTCGATCGCGGCGTCCGCGGTGTCGACGAGCTCCTGGTAGTGCCCCGAGCTGAAGAGGGAACGGCCCAGCAGGTAGTACGCTCCTTCGCAGTCGGGCTTCGACGCCACCACTTCGCGCACGATCGCCTGCGCTTCCGCGTTCTTTCCCTCGCTGTGCAGGACCCACGCTTCCGCGACCCGGACCTCGGGGAGGTCCCGGCCGAGCGCGCTCGCCCGATGCGACGCCTCGACCGCCTTCTCCGTCCATTTCGGCGTCCGCTCGTAGTCGAAGTGGTAGATCGAGCACACGCTGGCGATCCCGGCGAAGGCGAGGGCGAACCCCGGGTCCTGCGCGACTGCGTTCTCGTACATCTGGAGCGCGAACTCGAGATCCTGGCGCGTGCGCCGCCTCGCGTAACTGCGACCCCGGAGGAAGAAGTCGTACGCCTGAAGGTTCTCGGTCGGGCGCGCCGCGATCGCCTTCTCCTCCGTCGGACTGAGCGTCAGGCGCAGGGCCGAGGCGATGTTGCGGGCGATCTCGTCCTGCACCTCGAAGACGTCCTGCATCTCGCGGTCGTAGCGCTCGATCCAGAGCGGAAAATCGGTGTGGGTGTCGACGAGCTGCGCGCTGATGCGCAGCCGGTTCCCGGCGCGCCGGAGACTCCCCGCGAGGACGTACGCGGCCCCCAGCTGCTGCCCGATCTGGGCGGGGGTGGCCGGCTTGTCGCGGTACGCGAGGACCGTCGGCCGCGAGAAGACCCTGAGCCCTTCGATCTTCGAGAGCTCCGCGATGATGTCCTCGGTGATTCCGTCGCGGAAGTACTCGTCTTCCTTCACGCCGGAGAGGTTCTCGAAATAAAGGACCGCGACCGACTTCTCCGCCGGCTTCAACGCGCCGCTCTTGGAGTCCGAGAGCTCCGCCGCGCGCCTCGGGCCCGAGTCGAGGTCCCGCTTGAGGCGCAGGAGCTCGGTCTTCAGATCGGTCGCGCTCTGATAGCGCATCGAGCGGTCCTTTTCGAGAGCGCGCCCGATGATCCGCCCGAGCTCCAGCGGCTGGGCGGGATTGACCTGGGCGAGCGGAAGCGGGTCGCGATTCAGGATGGCGTCGAAGATCACCGCCTGGGTGTCTCCCTGGAACGGAAGCGTGCCCGTCGCCATCTGGTAGAGGACCGCGCCCAGCGAAAAGATGTCCGTCCGCGCGTCGGTGAGCTGGCCCCGGGCCTGCTCCGGCGACATGTAGTGCACGGTGCCCATCACGGTCCCCGTCATCGTCAGCGGACCGCCGCCGATCGCCGTGTCGAGGCTGGAATCGTCGCCCTTCTGCGCGAACGCGGCCTCGACCTTCGCCAGGCCGAAATCCAGGATCTTGACCTGTCCGCGGTCGTTGATCATCAGGTTCGCGGGCTTCAGGTCCCGGTGCGCGATCCCCTTGGAGTGCGCCGACTCGAGGGCATCCGCGATCTGGATTCCGAGATCGAGGAGCGGACCGGTCTCGAACGGCTGCCGGCCCATTTTCTCGGCCAGCGTGGACCCCTTGATCAGCTCCATCACGATGAAGGGCTGGCCGTCGTGCTGCTCGATCGCGAAGACCGTACAGATGCCGGGATGATTCAGCGCCGAGGCCGCGCGCGCCTCCCGCTTGAAGCGTTCGAGCATCGCCGTCTGATTCTTCAGATCGGCGGACAGGACCTTGATCGCGACGCGGCGGCCGAGGTCGGCGTCCTCGGCTTCGTAGACGGAGCCCATTCCCCCGGTGCCGAGGAGCCCGACGATCTTGTAGTGAGCGATGGTCTGACCGACCAAGGATTCCATGGAAAGCCTCCCGATGTCCGACGAGAACGAGGACGATACCACGCGGCATCGCTCGCGGGCCGCGCCGAACGGGCTCGGGAGAAGGGCCGGAGGGGCAATCCCGGTTAAAATTCGCTCAAAGAGAGGAAAGCGATGAAAAGGTTCGCGCGTCCGTTCCGCCGAGCGCCGCTTCTCGCCGCGGCACTGGCGTTCCCGCTTCTCGCTCCCGCGTTCGGGGAGGTCGTCGTCGTTTCCAGTGGCCCGCTGCTCGATAAAGACCAGCCGAACTTCCAGACCGTCGTCACGAAGGACCTGATTCTCCGGATCCCGACTTCGCGGAACGTCGGCGAGGTCCTGACCCTGACGCCGGGTCTGGCGGAGCCGGGCCCGATCGAATCGGTTCCGGGAGTGGAAACGATCCACTACAAGGTGGACGGAAGCGGCAGCCGACCGACGTTCCCGCCCGGCACGACGGTCGACTTCGGCGACGGCAAGGCGCTCCACTTTCCATCGATCTACGGAATCCGTTTCGCCGGACCGAGCGACGGCATGCGGATCATCGTGCGCCGTCCCGGGGAGAAGAAGCCCTTTCTGGATCAGCCGATCCGGATCCCGATGCCTCAGACGCGCGACTTCGGGGTCATCGTCGCGCCCAATCGATTCGAGACGCCGCCGGTCGCCGTCGCCGGCCGAATGCACGTCGTCCGCGGATCGCTCTCCGGGGACGGCACGAAGACCGCGATCACGATCGGGGGGCGGCCCGCGAAGATCGTCGCCGAGAATCCTCGTTCCGTCTTCTTCGAAGTGCCGGACGACGCGCCCGCCGGCTATGCGACGATCGTCGTCGAGGATGGCGGCCGCCGCGCCGAGATCCGGGTCGCGGTCCTGAAGCTCTCGATGAGCGCGGACCAGCTGAAATTGAAGCGCGGGCAGACGACCCATTTCCACGCGACGATCTCGGGTCCGGAGTCGTGGACGGCCGAGGACTGGAAGAGCGCGATCCCGTACGACCTGTGCGACGTCGACGCGCTTCGGAAGAAATTCCCCGACTTCCAGCCGCCGGCGCCGGGAGGCGACGGGTTCCTGCTGTTCTCCGTCACGAACATGTCGCCCGGCGTGATCTCGATGGAGGAATTCGCGAAGCGTCTCGGCAAGGCCGACTTCCGCTCCGGCGTCTACAGCTACGACGGCGGGATCGGGGCGGTCAACGACGGCGGCTTCGGAATCCACGGCGAGGTCGAGGCGTTCCTCGCGCCCGCTTCGGCCGAGGCCGCGCCGGTCGCGCCCGCGGAGAAGAAATAGGGACCTAGGTCTTCGGTTTCGGGATGATGCAGGTTTCCCGGGTTTCGTCCGGGCTGACCCGCCGATGCTCGTACGTCTGGTTCTGGTCCATTTCCGAGAACCGCCCCATCCGGTCGCAACGCGGGCAACGGGCGATCACCGCGCCATCGGGAGTCTTCGATCCCTCGACCATGTCGGTGTAATCCTCGAACGTCGTTTCCAGGTCCACGCGCAGTCCTCCCTGCCCTTGCCATTGCAAGAGCGGTGCCTGCGGCGTGCTGGCGAAGAGGAGGAGGTGCGCTACGGCAGGATGCAGACTTCGCGGGTCTCGTCGCCGATGCTCGGCCGGTGCTCGTAGACGGTGAAGTCGTGCTCGACGAACATCAGCGCCTCGCGGCCGCAACGCGGGCAGGGCATGAACAATCCCAGGGAGCTGACCGTCCGAGTCCGCGGGTGGATTTCGTCCAAAAGGGCTTGCGCTTCCATTGGTGTCATCCTCCGAAGGGGACGGAGTGCAAGGGCGATGCCTGTCCGTCGCGAAGGCTTACTCGAGGGGCCGGGTCGACGTCGCGCCGACGCGGCCCGCCAAACGACCGCTGATCAGATGGCTCTCCGCGGAGGCGCGCCGTGACGGGTTGGAAGACGCGTCCGGGGCACCCGCCCGCCGCTGAGGGATGCCGCGTACGTCGTGCCGGTGCCGGGCGGCACGCGCCCGCCCGGCTCGATGCATCGCCGCGCCAAACCGTCAGTAAGAGCCCAGAGTCGATTCGGTTCAGACGACCGGAAAGCGCGGCGAGGCGCGAACCCGGCGGGATGCGGGTCGCCCGGCGGCGGCTAAGGCGTACCGTGAGCGTACGTCGTGCCGGTGCCGGGCGGCACGCGCCCGCCCGGCTCGATGCATCGCCGCGCCGGCTAATGAGGACGGACCATGTCCTCCGGCCTCACGATCGCATCGAACTCCTCCCCCGTCAGAAATCCGAGCGCGACCGCGGCCTCGCGCAGCGAGATTTCCTCCTGGTAGGCCTTCTTGGCGACCTTCGCGGCCTTGTCGTAGCCGATCTTCGGGTTGAGCGCGGTCACCAGCATGAGCGAGTTCCTGACGAACCGGTCGATCTGCGCGCGGTTGGGCTCGATCCCTTCGACGCAATGGATCGTGAACATGGCGCAGGCGCCCGAAAGGAGCCGCACGGAGTGGAGGAAATTGTGGACGATCAGCGGCTTGAAGACGTTCAGCTCGAAATTGCCCTGAGATCCGGCGATCGCGATCGCGGCGTCATTTCCCATCACCTGGATGCAGACCATGGTCATCGCTTCCGACTGCGTGGGATTGACCTTTCCCGGCATGATCGACGAGCCCGGCTCGTTGGCCGGGAGGATCAGCTCTCCGAGGCCGGCGCGGGGGCCGGATCCGAGCCACCGGATGTCGTTGGCGATCTTCATCAAGGACACGGCGAGGGTCCGGAGCGCGCCGCTCGCCATCACGAGCGCGTCGTGCGAAGAGAGCGCGGCGAACTTGTTCGGCGCGGAGACGAACGGAAGGCCGGTCAATTCGGCGATCTTCTTCGCCCCGAGCTCCGCGAAGCGGGGATGCGTGTTCAGGCCCGTCCCGACCGCGGTCCCGCCGAGCGCGAGCTCGTAGAGGGACGGGAGAACCGCGTCGATCCGCTCGAGGTCGTCGTCGAGCTGCGCGACGTACCCGGAGAACTCCTGGCCGAGCGTGAGGGGCACCGCGTCCATCAGGTGGGTCCGGCCGATCTTCACGATTCCGTCGAACTCCTTCGCTTTCGCGTCGAGCGCGTCGCGAAGACGACGGACGGCGGGGATGAGGGAGCGGTGGATCTCCTCGACCGCCGCGATGTGCATCGCGGTGGGGAAAGTGTCGTTCGAGGACTGCGACATGTTGACGTGATCGTTCGGGTGGATCCGCTCGGCCGATTTTCCGAGCTCGGTCGCGCGGTTGCCGATCACCTCGTTGGCGTTCATGTTCGTCTGCGTGCCGCTGCCGGTCTGCCAGATCCGGAGCGGGAAATGGTCATCGAGGGTCCCGGCGATGACCTCGTCGGCGGCCCGCACGATCGCATCCGATTTGTCCGCCGGGAGCTTCCCGAGGTCGCGATTGACGATCGCCGCGGCCTTCTTCAGGATCCCGATCGCGCGGATCAGCTCGCGCGGCATGACGTCGTGCCCGATCGCGAAATGGATCAGCGAGCGCTGCGTCTGCGCGCCCCAGTAGCGGTCGGCGGGAACCTCGATCGTCCCCATGCTGTCCGACTCGATGCGGACGCCGGGCTTGCCTTCTTTCGTCTCTACGGCCATGTCGCCTCCGAAGAGACGATTCTATCGACCTCGGCGCGCCGGCAATGAGGCAAATACTTCAATTCGGGGAGCGCTGAGCTCGCCTGGACGAGCCCGATGGCGATTCACGGGGAAGCACGGCGAGGCGCGAGCCCGCCGGGATACGGGTCGCCCGCGAGATCCCGAAGCGTACACGCGCGGTACGTCGCCGGGTCTCGCGGGGCGGCACGCGGCCGGCTCGATGCATCGCCGTGCCGGCTACTCTTTCTTCCAGTCCGGGAGGCGGCCCGGCGTATACGGCGCCCCGGCTCCTTCCATCTTGTCTTCGAGCGCCTTGAGGTCCTTCCCGACGAGGGTGCGGAGCGCCGCGAGTTGTGCCCCGAAGTCGTCCGCCGCGATCGAGTACGCGTCCACGCTCGTTCCCGTGGGCGCGGACGTCGCCGTCCACTGCGTTCCGACGATTCCTTCGACGCGGTCCGTGATCGACGGCGCCGTCGGCATCTCGTAGCGCGCCGCGACCCGGTCGCCGCGAAGCTTCGTGTCGATGTCGCGGAGGCGCTCCTCGATCGCGCGGGCGTCCGCGCCGAGCGACGCGGTGTCCTTCCCGGGCGTGTCGAGGAGCGACCGCTTGATGTGCTCCAGGCGCTCGTGCACCTCGTCGACGACTTCGCCCGCGCCGCGCACGGCGCGCTGCAGGCGCGCGGTCTTCAGCTCGAACGCCAGGAGGGCGGCGCGGTCCTTCTCGGGAATCGTCCCGACGCCCGAGGCTTCGAACGTCCGGGGCTCTCCGACGGGAACGAGCTTCCCTTCGACGCGCTTGGCGAGGGCGACCGTGTAGCGCCCCGGAACGACCATGGGGCCGGTCGGCGGAGGGGCAAACGGATCGGCCGAAGGAGGCTTCAGCGAGGTCGGCACCGCGGCCGGGTAGCGGAGATCCCAGGCGATCCGGTGCACGCCCTTCTCCCCTTTCGCGGTCAGGCGGCGGACGACGTTCCCATCGGAATCCGTGATGGTGAAGATCAGCGACGGCTCTTCTTCCGCCGTTTCCGCGCGGAGATCGGAAAGGGAAGCGAAAGGCATGTCTCCGCCTTCCTTGTCGATCTTCTTCTCCCGCTCGTGCCGCGCCTCCTTCCTCGTCTTCAGCTCCTCCTTCAGGTAATACGTGAACACCGCGCCGAAGGGGGGATTCGGGGCCGCGTAGAAGGCATCCCCCTGGAAGGCTTTCCCGGGAAGCCCGAGCGGCGCTTTCGGCATCGTCACCCTCGCCGGCTTGACCGGAAAGAGCACCGCTTCCTTCTCGAGCATCTCGGACGTCGCCCCCCGGAGCGGCGTGTAGTCGTCCAGGACGTAGAAGCCCCGCCCGAAGGTGGCGGCGACGAGATCGTTCTCCCGTTTCTGGATCGCGAGGTCGCGGACCTCGATCGTCGGGAGGCCGCCCTTCAGCGCGATCCAGCGGTTTCCCCCGTCCTTCGTGAAGAAGAGCCCGAATTCGTTTCCGGCGAAGAGGAGTTTCCCGTCGACCGGGTCCTCGGCCAGCGCATAGACCGTCCCGCGCTTCGGGAGATCGCCCGCGATCGACCGCCACGTCCGCCCTTCGTCGTCGCTGCGGAGGAGATACGGGGCGAAGTCTCCCATCTTGTGGTTGTCGAACGCCGCGTAGACGGTCCCCTTGTCGTGCGACGAAGCGACGAGGCGACTCACGTAGGTCATGTCGGGGACGCCGGGGAACTTCTCGATCCGGCGCCAG
>DASTIQ010000069.1 GCA_035717485.1 Thermoanaerobaculia bacterium
ATTCGACGACCAGAGTCCGGGAAATACGCATCTGACCTCCTTCGGTCGCTCCGGAGACGCTGCCGGCGACCGAAGGTTTCGGTGGCAGGAGGAATCTCGCGCGGGATGCCCGAGACTCGCGGCTCGTCGATCCGCGACGGCCGGGCGCCCGGTCCGACTCGCGACTCGAAGTCGGCGCCCGCGGCCGGGATGCGCGGTCCGCGCTACAATCGCGATCGATGACTTTCGAGGCGGCGACATGTCCGGTGTGCGGCGGAACCGGGTGGACCTTCGCGAGCGCCGACGGAGAAAAGATCGCGCGGGAGTGCGGGTGCCGGAAGGAGGAGTCGCGCCGGCGGCGCTTCCGCGCGGCGCAGGTTCCGGAGCGATACCGCGACTGCTCGTTCTCCGATTTCAACGACACGAACCTCGCGCTGAAGAAAGCCAAGGCGGTCGCCCAGGAGTTCGCCGCCGCCTACCCGGTCGTCGAGGCCGGGCTCCTCTTCCTCGGGCCCGCCGGAAACGGCAAGACTCACCTGGCGATCGCGATCCTCAACGAGATCACCCGGACCAAGGGACGGCGCGCGCTCTACGTGAACTTCTCCGACCTCCTGATGAAGATCCAGTCGACCTTCAAGAGCGACGCGCCGGAGACGAAGGAGGACGTGATCACTCCCTACGCCGAAACCGAGCTCCTCGTCCTCGACGAGCTGGGGGCGACGAAGCCGTCCGATTTCGCGCGCGACATGCTCTACGCGCTGCTGAACACCCGTTACAACCACAAGCGGATCACGATCGCGACGTCCAACTACATGGATGATCTCGCCGCCGGATCACGCGAGAAGCTGGAGGACCGGATCGGGTACACCCTCCGGAGCCGCCTCCACGAGATGTGCCAGACCGTGAAGATCCAGAGCGACGACTTCCGCGAGAAAGTGAAGCGGGCGGATTTCCACGCGCGGTACTAGCCACGTTCGCGCGCTGCCCGATCCTCTCGCCGGGAAGCCGCTACCGTCGGGGCGAGGACGGGGCGACGACCCGGAGTCGATGAGGTCTTGACGACGATTTCCTTCTCCGCCGAGGCGGGGGCCCTGCGTCCCTCGCCGATCCGGCGGTTCGCGTCGCTCATCAACGACCCGACCGTCATTTCGTTCGCGGGCGGCGTCCCGAACCCCGCGACCTTCCCCGCGGAAGCCCTCGCGCAGGCGGCATCCCGGGCGATCCGGGATCGGCGCGACGATGCGCTCCAGTACGGCCCGACGGCGGGCTTCCCGGCGCTCCGCGAGCGCATCGCCGCTCGCCTGGCGGCGGGCGGGCTTCCGGCGGAAACGGGGGACGTGCACCTCACGACCGGCTCCCAGCAGGCGCTCGATCTCCTCGCCCGCATTCTCGTCGATCCCGGAGACGGGGTCGTCGTGGAGAGTCCCGCCTACGTCGGCGCGCTCGCGTGCTTCCGGGCGCGGAGGGCCCGGTTCCTCGCGGCGACGCGGGACGACTCCCGCCTCGACGTGGCGTCGCTGCGCGAAAGGGTCCGCGCCCTCCGCGCCGCGGGCGGGGCGGTCCGGGTCCTCTACACGATCCCCAATTTCCAGAACCCGTCCGGATGGACGCTTTCCGCCCCCGCGCGGGAGGAGCTCCTCGCGTGCGCGGCGGAGCTCGATCTCTTCGTGGTCGAGGACGACCCGTACGGCGAGGTTCACTTCGGCCCGCCGCCCCCCTCGCCGCTCGCCGCGCTCGATCCGGGGCGCGTCGCGTATCTCGGAAGCTTCTCGAAGACGCTTTCCGCCGGACTGCGCACGGGCTTCATCCGCGCGCCCCGGGAGATCCTCGCGAAGATGGAGCTCGCCAAGCAGGCGGCGGACCTCTGTTCCTCGAGCCTCGACCAGTGGACGCTCGCCCTCTATTTCGAGGAGAACGACTACGACGCCCATCTCTCCGGCGTGCGCGCGTTCTACGCGGAGCAGAGGACGGCGCTCCTCGACGCGATCGCGGCGGAATGGCCTGCCGAGGTCGCCGTCTCCCGTCCCGACGGCGGCCTGTTCTGCTGGGCGAGGATGCCCGGCGGACGCGACGCGGCGGCGCTCCTCGCCCGCGCGCTCGAACGAAGAGTGGCGTTCATTCCGGGAGACGCGTTTTTCGCGGATTCCGACGAGCCTCCCCGCCACTTCCTGCGGCTGACGTTCGCGAAGGAATCGCCCGAGCGGATGCGGGAGGGCGCGCGCCGGCTCGGCGAGCTCCTGCGGGAGGACGCATGAGACGGCGCTTCGCCCTTCGCCTGGCCGCCGGAA